>PGYG01000076.1:0-13212 GCA_002839545.1 Candidatus Methanoperedentaceae archaeon HGW-Methanoperedenaceae-1 | reverse complement strand
GCCATGTTGAGCGCGCCCCGACATCAATAAGCTCAGCACCTTCGTCAACCATCTTTTGGGCGGCATCAAGAACAGAATCAGCAGATACGACAGAACCTTTATAGAAAGATTCCCTGCTGAGGTTTATAACGCCCATTAATCTTACAGGATGGTTGTCTCCAACCTTCAATCCCGCAATGGTTTTATCTATCACGTTTTCGTATAATACTTTTTATGTACTCATAAGGTTTGCGTATTGGGGAGGATTTTCAAGAACAGATTTTTTAGTTATTTCATCCTTCAACCATACCCAAATTGGGGACTGTTCAAGTGCTATTGCCTCTAACCTTTGCACCTCAGAAGTAGCAATTACGTGAAACGACAACCAAAACGACAACTTAAATGACAACCTGTAAGACAATCTTCAGTCAATAACATAATGAGCCCCCTTCCTTTGCCCTCCAACTTTATTATCCATTATCAACTTTCCACCATTAGCAACCATTTAATTTAGCATATGTTATGATGTTAAAACCCAGCTCACAGCAGCAATTATTAACCCAATAATTACACCAACTAAAATATTTTTCAAATCCTGCAACCTGCTTTCTTTTTTCTTTTTAGAATCATATTCTGCAAGTGCATTTACACTGTCTTTTATTTTTTGCCTGATATCACTTAAATCCTTTACAATTTGGGTATATTCAGTCAGGTCACTATCATTTATGGAAGCTATGTCTTTTTCTGCCCTGAGAGCCGTGATACGCCTTTCATATTGAGGAAGCGCAGGTCTTATTTCTTTATAATAAGTTGGTATAACTTCTTTAATAGCCTCATGAGAAAAGGATTTCAATTCTTCTTTAATGTCCTGTGTGATGTTTATGCTCAACCAGTCCAGGGCATCATAACATGCTCTGTAGATGTGACCAAGTGCTTTGTCCAGCGTTTTAATTGAGTAGTCTTCGCTCTTTTTTTCAGTTATTTCCAATTTTTCAGCTAAAACCCGGTTGAAGTGATCGTAAGCATTTTTCAGTTCATTTATAATTTGTGGAAATGTATAACTATTAGGATCTATGATTTCGTTGTAAATCAACAGTTCTTTAACAAAGAGATATAACTCTACAGTTTCCCTTATCTTTGCTGTTTCTTGCTCATTGAACGAAATAGTATTCATGTTGTAACTTTAGAATAGATGCAGCTAACACCGTTCAGGGCAGAGGTTCTTTGAAGTTTTTCTTTTTCCGGTCTTCAAACTCGTCTTCAGTATAATATCTCCCGCTGGATAGCCTTACACTACCCCTGTGTCTTATTGAGAATTTTTGGACTTGTGTTCTATTAATCCGCATGGGTCCAAAATCAGCTTCCACGATGTCTCTATCTTTCACAAAAATGCCGCTTTTCGGGAGCTTTAGTACCAATTTATCACCTCAATAACACATCTTAAATCAAATTCAAAGTTATATATGTTTTTCTCCTTGCTGCCTATAACTCTTCAAGCAAGTGGCGGGGCACAATATATGGAGTTTATTATTATCAACTTTCCACTACCCGCACCCACGGATGCGCCTTTATCTGATGGATGTGCGCCTGAATCTCCTTATCATCCCTGAGGCGCTGGTACACTTTCTCGATGGTTGCCATGTTCTTTTTCTCCAGCGCATCCTTATCTTTCTTTTCATCATCTGTCAGTTGGTCTTTGTATTCCAGTTCTGCCCGGCGGTCGTAGGAGATTGGTTTGAGATGTTTTGAGACGATGTCTAACAGGTTGTGTTTTGGCTCGGGGTAGAGGTTGTCTTCGTGGAATTTTTCGCAGAAATAGAGTTCGTAAATGAGTGGAGTTACAACAATATTCATTCACTTCTCTCCCCATATATTATACTTGATAATTCATATCGAAGTTGATTCAAGTAAAAAAGACTCATTATTACATCGTATACTGCTAATAATGACATAAATAATCCAAAAAGCCCAAGTCCAAGTAAAAACCATATCGGAATTAAATATATGTCACTGATTAATAAAATTAAAACTGATGTGCCTAAACTTAAGAAAATTATTATACTATCCAGTTTTGTTTTTCTGAGGAAATCACTGAAAACATCCTTCTTCTTTACTTCTTTTGAATGTTTGTAAATTATAGCCAATTCGTTGGAACTCAATAATCCAAAAATGATTGCAAGACTTGCCAAGACACCCCCAAGTAAAATACCAATTATATTTGGCAACATAGACAGAAAGCTAATTGCCCCTTCTACACTAATATAATTAGCAAGGAGTAATGAAAAAAAGAATACAATCAATATCTTCACAATAGTATATATTTTCATCCTAATCTTCCTGTGTCTTTTTTACAGAATATTTAGGTCCAAGAATGGATAATATAGATTTTATCTCCTCCACATCATAGTTTTCAATTTCAATAGTCTCTTCAACTTTAATATTTTGGCTTCTGGTACTTGTTATTTTTACTTTTCTCTTGCCATCTACCTTTTTCCCCTTTATAGACCATGACCCACCACCTTTTGTAATCCACTCTAAATTAGTACTGACCTTTGGATCATTAGTTGGTATATTCAATCTACCGTCTGGATTCGATATTTGATCTGAAACTCCTGTAGCATTGTATGTTTCTCTGATGCTTTCGAGAATATTTTTTATATCTTTTTGTGTTTCTCCGAAAAGATTTGGCATATGCAATTCAAATGCCACTTCGTAAAGATGTTTGTATGTAGTTATGGCTTTCCAGAAGTCCGTTTTTTCCGTTAACGGTTCAATAAAAACTCTAAGTTCATATATTGCCAGTTGATTATTAAGATGTTCCTCTATAGACCTAAGAACGTTCTCATAATTTTGAAAAATACTCGTATTCTTCTCTAATAAAATTGCTTGCTCATCTCTGTCCCATAGACAGTAAACATGAGGATTAAACGTATCTTTTTTGTCAAGAAAATCCTTCTTATTATCGTCATATTTTGGTATCATTATTTCTTTACTTTTCCCAAGTTTTGCAGATAACAGTCTCCCATCAGTGTCAAAGATAAAACCTCCAAAAATCAGACCGACAAATCCTTTTTTATTTTTTGGAGTGTATTGTGTGTTACCCACCAATAATTTTTCAGCCAATTCCACTGGTGTCCCTTCGTACTCATGTTTAACAAGTATTTTTTGCACTGATGAAATAAAAGACATTCGTGCAATATGAACTTTCATTTACAAACCTCCATTAATAATCATTTTCCCTACCACCCGCACCCACGGATGCGCCATATTTTCCCTCATCAATCAAAACAGCGTAATTGTCCACAACTCCCGATATAATAGTTTTCATCTTTTTATCCCTTAATTCAAAGACAACACATCTATATAAAATACATCTATATAAAATATTACCTAGTGCGCTGTGAAAGTATTTATTCTGCGTTCATCCACATTCATCCGCGCTTCCTGATTTTCCTGACACCAGACTTTTTGACCGCCGGGATTTATTTAAACCTTCAAACTCTCCCTCACAATCGATGCCGAACCTTTCGAACCAAACGCCCTGAAAAACGTCAGGCTCTCAGCATAAGCCATGGCTTCAATGGCATTCGCCGTATCCTCTTCCACACTGTAAATCCTGTCAAAGAACTCCTTTATCGCAAACTTGCCATTCTTCCCGAAAACCTCGCGCTCTTTCTTGCCGCCGCTCTTCCCAAGATAGTTTTCAAGCGTCCAGTTCCAGATATCCTGGTACAACTCAGGCTCGTACACCTTGAAAATATCAAACACAAGGTTCTGCCAGAACGTTGCCACATTCCCCTTGATAATATCGCCTTTCGGGAACTGCGTGTTAATAAGTTCGCGTGGTGTTCCGGTAATACCATGCTGTGCAATACCAACATTCAGGTTATTCTCACGTAATGCCGCAGCCACGGCTTTTGTCAGCGGTATATCGATTGAGACCTGCTCGATAGGGTTTCCGTACTCATCATACACATTACCGTGCGAGCTTCCGTTTGCAATCGCAATAACCTGCGGGAAAACATCATTCTCGTTAAGCGCCCTGATAAACGTCACCGCTTCCTCAGGTCTTGTAAGAACCATCCCGCCTGCGTCCTTCCTCCCGATTTCCCCGACTTCAACCTCAAGCCCGTACTCCTTTCCCTTCATTTTTTTCCCGATGTGTTTTGCAAGTTCTGTCGTTACGACAATATTCTTATCAAGTTCCTCACGCAGGTTTTTGCCCCCGAAATTGAAAAGATGCGAGGCATCAATTGCAAAAGATGTATAACCTGCATCAATTTGTCCGTCAATGAGTTTCTTTGTCTCCCCGACTTCAGCACTATCGCCTTTTTTCACTGTGATGTGGTCAGCATGAAGCGCCCATATATCAGCTCCAGCATCATGCGCAGCCGCATTTGCCCGTTCAGAAAACATTTTTGGCGTAAGTCCCGAATACCCGCCTTTTAAGTCGCACTCAGACTTTGCCAGTTCAACCATAAGCGCAGAATCCGTATCCTTAGCTGCCCGGAAGATTCCATTGGCAACGCTTGTAATACGAAGGTTTGCCGCCATTACAATCATTTTCCTGCCAGCGATACCGTTTAAAATAGCAGAACCGGATATCGGTCTGAAATCATTGTTATTCATGTTATCTCCTTTATTTTTCCTCAATCAGCCATAAGCTTTTCAATCATACCAATCTCTCTTTTCCCGCCAGCATATACCGGGGTTTGCTGGTTAATCGATTCTGGTTTCAATGATAATATATCCGTTCTACCGTTACTGATTCTCCCTCCGGCATCGGTTATAATTTTCCCGATTGGGTTTGCCTCGAATAATAGGCGCAGTTTCCCGTCCTCCTTTCCCCTGAACCCAGGATACGTAAACAAGCCGCCTTTGTGGAGTATCTGGTGCATGTCTGCCACGAATGAACCGCTAAACCGCAGTTTGTAACCTTCCGTTTCAAGTTTTTCGATAAATGCTGCATGCTTCAGCAGGTAATCCTTTCTCAGTGCGCCGGGTGCGTAGAGTTTTCCTTCCGGAATCCTGATATTTTCCTCTTTCAGGTTGAACTCCCCGTTTTCATCCATGACAAAATCATGTACACCTTTTCCTGCCGAGAATGTAAGCGTGGTCAGCGGACCGTACAGTATATACATAGCAGCAAGCATGGTATTTCCAGGCTCCAGGACGCTTCCCGGATAAATCCCGATAATTGTCCCGACGGCAAGGTTCACGTCAATAAGTGATGAGCCGTCAAGAGGGTCAATGACAATACCGAACTCGTTTTCCGGGTTGTCAATCTCGATAATACCGGGCTGCTCCTCTGAGGAAACCCACCTTGCAAGCCGCGTCCTTTTAAGTTCGTTAATAATGACATCATCCGCCCATTTGTCAAGCGCCATCTGCTCTTCGCCGTATATGTTGTTTGTTCCTGCTTTTCCTTCACTGCCAAGGAAACCTTTTTTTATGGTAGAGGCTTGCTTGCTGAAAAATAGTATTAACTCTGATAATTTTGGGTCTGTGCCTTTTTTTGAAAGAAAATCCTTAAGGTTAATGATATCGCCCTCTCATGCTCTACTTTCCAGTTTTAAGCCACCTAAATCTAAATAGTTATCGTTTTGTATGACGTATCCGGTAATATTTGGAAGGATTTATCTTGTTTCAGGAAATTCATCCAAGAATAATATATAACACAAAATGGAGTATTAATGACAAAATCTAAGAAGATTTTTATCGGAATATTAGGGGCGGTATTTCTCTTGTCAGGGATGTACTACCGCAACATATCGTATGAATACCTTGGAATCGGCACATGGCTTGCAGGTATCATATATTACACACTTTACAGGAGTTACAGGGAAGTCGTGTCATTCATACTTGGTCTTTTAATTCTGCATGCAGGCGTACTGCTTCTTCTATTGGATAAACTGTCAAACCCGAAACTTCTTGGTGCCCTGGTGTTCACAGCCGGCATAATAGTAGTTCTTGGTTCCGGATTTTCCGAATATATAAAAAAAAGTAAAGAGAAGACAAAATACAAACAGGTGCCGTATTAACCACCTGTATCAGAGTTTATTTTCCTCTCTCATAACCTTCATAAGCTCAAGTACGGAATATGCCGCCCGTGTCACGCCCATGCTCCTTTTATCCGTATCAGTTCCGACAAGGTACAGGTTTCCTATTGGTGAGCGCTGCCCTGCAAAATAACCCTTTATGGTAACAGCGGCTTTTTCAGGGATTGTGACCTGGAAATGCGTCATCTCGATATATTTCCCGATACCCGGAACTGCCCTTTCGATAATATCCATGGCTCGTTTCTTCTCGCTTTCAAGATTGTTTTTCCCTTTCAGGACGAAAGTGAACCCGACAAGCTGCTTGCCTTTTGGCGCGATGCATGGGTCGTAGTTGCTGATTGGCATTGCCCAGTAAGCCCAGTCCTTGAACCATACCTCTGACCCGATATAATCAAACTCCTTCATTTTCCCGGAAAGCCCGAGCCATACGGTCAGGCTTGTGGTCTGGTCAATTATAGAGAGTTTTTCAGTATATTCATGAGGCAGGGAAACCAGTGACGGCAGGCTTCTTGCAAAACCTGAATACACGACAGTACCTGCGGTAAATGACCCGCTTTCTGTTGCGACTCCCACTGCTTTTCCGTCCTGCGTCAGTATCTTCTCAACCCGCGTGCCGGTTCTTATCTCCACGGATTCCGGGAGTGAATACAACACTGTGGTTTGTCAGGTGTTTTGTTGAGAGTTTTTCTGAAATCATTGACGAGTACGAGTTATTAACAGCCACGTCCCCGAAAATATCCTCAGAAACGCTGTCCCTGATAAAACTGCTCCCGTACATTACACGATGCACAGACGTGTCTTTCATGGATTTTCCCGAAAGGAAATAAGCAATGGCATTTACGAAATCACAGGTATCTTTTGAAATACCTTTTGGCAGGGCATCATATACCGACTGGTTATCATCAACCATACCGAACGTCATCAGTGTCAGGGCTTTTGTGAGTGACTGTGAAAGAATGAGCCTGTCTTTTGGCGGAAGTACGTCAAAAGTGACAAACTCCTTTATGTTGGATGGGATTTTGGACAATCCTTTTTCAGTACGCACGTAGTATGTCCCGTAGTCCACGAACATAGGCATGTATGTGAAATATTCATCCATTATCCGCTTAAGCGGACCTTCCTTGAGGTGGGTTATGGCATGCGGACCTGTATCCACCTGGAATCCTTCAACGTTGTAACTGTTGCAGTTGCCTCCAACTACATTGTCCTTTTCAAGTACCAGCACTTTTTTCCCGTGTTTTGAAAGGACAAGGGCTGACAAAAGCCCGCTGATACCTCCTCCTACTACGATAACGTCATAATCCACCATGGTAAATCCTTATAGGAAGCGTTGTTATAGAAAAAGGTTGCTGTGGATTCTGTGAAGCTCACGCCCAAAGGCTTGACTCCTGCGGCGTATGCCCATTATAACCCGCAGAAACATTATATCATTCGGGGTTATTTTTCCTGATGACCGTGTCTTTCCATCCCTGAGCGCATTAAGTATTGAAAACTCGTCAGGTTCAGAATTGATTTCCGTAACACCGAAACCTATTGTTTCAAGCAGGTGCGAGTCGCTCCCGCCGACTTCACCTTTTCCGAGGGAGCGTGCCATCTTCTTTGCTTTTGCGTTCTCGCCGAAAATGCACGAGGAGTTGAAGGTCTCTATTGCATCCACATCAAGCCTGTCCACATTTCCAATCCCTGTCATCTTAAAAGGATGTGATGGTATTACAACGCCGCCTTTTTCCTTTGCTATTTCAATTGTTTCTTCAGGGGAAAGACCAGGCGGGATGTTTTCGTTAATCCCGAGCACTAGAAGATGTCCTTTACTGGTGGAAACTTCCACTCCCGACAGTACAATCAGTGGCAGGTTCAATTCTTTTGCGCGGCTTATGGCAAGGAGGCTTCCTGCAACTGTGTTGTGGTCAGTGATAGCAATCCCGTCAAGCCCTGTCCTGACTGCATGTTGCAGGATGTCGTCAACTGAAAGGTTGCAGTCATGTGAATGGCATGAATGTATGTGCAGGTCAAATATCATATATGTATTACCTTATTTCGCCAGACATAAAACACTATCCTTCTACTTTATGCCAGTCAGGCGGGATGTTCCTGTTGGGCACAGGTCAATAATGGGGCAAGCGCCGCATTTCGGACCAACAGGTCTGCATATGTCCTGCCCGAACCTGACAAGGAATTCGTTTATGTATTTCCAGTGTTCTTTCGGAATGGTGCGGTAAAGCTCTTTCTCTGTCTCTTCAGGTGTTTTTGTGGCGACAAGCCCCAGCCTGTTTGAAATCCTGTGGACGTGTGTGTCTACTGCGATGGCATCCTTCCCGAATCCGTTGACAAGGACACAGTTAGCAGTTTTCCTTCCCACGCCTGGAAGTGTGAGAAGCGTTTCCATATTATCAGGGACTTTGCCTTTGAATTCATCCTGTATTATCCGCGCAATTTCTTTTATCCGCGGGGCTTTTGTGCGGTAAAACCCGGCTTCGCGTATGAGTGCCTCGATTTCATCCGTGCCTGCGCAGGCAATCTCGGATGGCGTGCCGAATCTTGAAAAAAGTTTTTCTGTAGCGCTGTATGTAACCTCATCGCGTGTGCGCTGTGAAAGGACTGTTGATATAAGACAGCGGAACGGGTCGGATGATGTGAATTTGCCCGGAGGGTAGATTTCACCGAGGCGCAATATGATGGTGTCGATAGTCATGCGGTTATCTTGGTGAGGATATTATAAGTAAATGTATCCTCCTGCCGGTTTGAATGGTGGGGAATTCTGGAGTTTTTGGGTGCTGTGTGGGGGATTGCGAAATGTATATATTAAGCTAACATTATTAGGAGAAAGCCTCTTTTGGGCTGGTAGCTTAGCTAGGTAGAGCGTCGGACTCTTAATCCGACGGCCGTGGGTTCGAATCCCTCCCAGCCCGTTATTGTTTTTAACGTATCTGAAACTATAAACAAAGGATTATTATCTGTGTTTTACAGGATACGGACACAGTTTTTCATATCACGACAGTATTCATTGTAAGCTACCTATCAACCGTGCTCCGTGTACAATAGCCACTATTTCAACAACGTCCGGTTTAACCCTGTATACAACCCTGTAACTCTGGAAAATTACTTCTCGGATGTCTTCCTGTTCATACTCTGGCACGGTTCTGCCAGATTCAGGAAACATCTCCAACCTTTCAACCACTTCAATTACACCTTTTGCAAATACATGAGCATAATATTCAGAATCAATCGCGATATAATTACAGATAGCTTCCAGCTCATCAACAGCTTTTGGTGACCAGACTAATCCAGCCATTTTTTCAACCGTTCTTTAGCAGCCTTATGCCCAATCCCCTTACCTTCATCAAGTTCATGCAATCCGGCATCCACCTTTTGCCTGAAATACAATTCAGCCATAATATCCTCGACTGAAGCCGTATCAGGCATTCGATGAATCATCTGTATCACATTATCCTTCACGCAGTCCATAGTAATCTTACAAAGTAATTTCTCTGATAGTAAATAATCCTTTTCCAGAAGTAAATTCCACCTCTCTTAATTGAATCCCTCCCAGCCCGTTCAACAATATTCAGTTACATTCAGGGTTCAGGAAAAGGAACCAAATATCTTCCCGTCCTTGAATATTGTTATTCTTCCCCCGCTTTCGGACACTACCAAACCAATAGCTTTTGTTGCTGTTGTCATAGCCGCTACTGAAAAATGCTTGGTTCCAAACCCTTTCGGGATATTAACATTACTCGCATCTGCTATCAGGAACCGGCAGGCTGCTTCGACCACACCAGTACCGCTTACCACGAAAGCACCATCCAGTTGAGCAAGTTCCTTAATGCTATTCCTGAACTCATGGTCTGAAATAATCCGCTTATCCTGTGGGATTCCTTCAACCGGATTAAAGATAAGCTGCTTTGATTTAGCCAGTACGTCCTTTGAATGCCCTATTATAAAAGAAGTGCCAACAGGTTTTCCTTCTCTTCCTTCCCTGGATATCTCAACAGCAATATTGAAAACAGACTCTAAAATAGAAGGTTTGATGTCAGTGCCTGATATTATCTTCTCTATCTGTCCTGATATATCGATATTTTCTTTCTTTTTGATAATATAGTCATGACCTGCTACATTCGTCTCTTTTTTGCCTGTTTCCAGGACACCGGCAAATTCAGGTATCTCCTGTTTTCCCCCATATTTCCCTGATAAACGTCCGCCTGATTCGGGCGCTGTTTTATTATCTTCCAGTCCAATTAAATTTTTCCTGGCTTTTGGCTGTTCCACCCCCTCCTTTATTTTCAATTTAGCCATTGCATATGCAACCTCAACACGTAATTCACGGGAAGGATGGTTCTTCTCAAGGTATGCCAGAAGGTCATATGTATCTTCAACGATTTTCGGGTCTTTATCTGCGATTTTTTTTATTATCTTACATGCATAAATTCTTTCATCCACATTGAGACCATTCAGAGCCTGTTTCAACTCGTTTGAACGCCCTTTAAAGAATTCAGGGTGGGGTATTGCAATAGATGCAAGGAGAAAATAAGCCTTCTCCCTGACAGTTGCGTTCATATTCCGCAGGCATACAAGCAATCTTGGAACTGCTGTATTGTTCATCTTTCCGGGATGAGTCTGATAGATTTTTAAAATAATTCCAAGGACATTCTGGAGTTCGGCAGGGTTCAGGTTTTTTTGCAGGAAGTCGGCAAATACATCTACTGAGCCTGATATGGTTCCGATGTCTTTATCAGCCACAATGTTTACAGCCATGATTGCAGGTTTGAAAGATTTTGTATCATATTCCTGTAAAATGGATAATAGCGGCACCGCTATTCCCGGCAGCAGGGATGGTTCTTTATTGAGCAGCTCACCAAAATTAGTTATGTCGGCTTCAGTTGCCTTGCCCTGTTCGATTTTATTGATTATGTTTTGTGCTTTTTTTTGGGAATTATTCAGCAACCACATTTTACCTCACTGGCAATTATGCTACTATTCGGTAAAGTATAAAAGTTTTGAATTATTCTAATGTCATAGAGCTTCTTTAAACTTATATTCTCCTGCCTCAAAACACAAGCAAAAATAACCACAGCGGAATAAATGAAAACCTGATACCTTCAATATCCCTTTCTTCAAAGAGCGTTTTTGTCACAACATATGCATTTTTAACACCAAAATCCTGGCAAAAACCCATAATTCCTTTAAGCTCCGAATCCTGAATAGACGACCTGTATTTTACTTCAACAGGAATTAATTCAGACCCGTAACTCATTACAATATCTGTCTCGTTCTTTTTCTTATCAAGCCAGTAAAACACCTTTCCAAGTGGATAGCCTGAAACATGCTTAAGGCAATGCAGGAATACCGATGTCTCAGCATCAAACCCTATGTCCTGATACCCGCCAATGGAATTCTTAAGACCAGTATCACAAAAATATATTTTTTTTTCCTTTCTTTCAGAAGCCTTTTTACTTTTTGTGTAAAAATCAGACAGGTGTACCAGATGCGAACGCGCAAGATGGAAAATATATTGTTTTGACGTCTCCTTATCCCCATCATTTTGTTTTGCTATTCCAAGATAACTGAACCGCTCACCCGAATGAGCTGCTACAAACCTGAATACTGACTCAAGAAGCAGAGGGTCACGAATGCTGAAAACTCTTACAATATCCTTGTAAATAAGGAGGCTTGTATATTCTTCTACCAGTATTTTGAACCAGACTTCCTCGTTTTTTACTTCGAACCATTCAGGGAACCCTCCGACGTTCAGGTACTGCGACAGGAAACCTGCAATCTCGTTACCCTTCGGTAAAAGGTCATAATAAATTCTCTTAAGGGAGTGAAAATCAAGCGTTGCCTCTGGTATCTCTATGCTGTTGAACTGCAAGAACTCCCTGAATGTAAGCGGAAAAACATCAATAAAGCTAATCCTTCCGGCAAGGCTTTCTGATGAATTTTTATAAATAAGGCTGGAAGACGAGCCTGAAACAATGAATTTTGAAGCATACCTGAGATCATAGTATTTTTTCAGGAGCAACTGCCACCCACTGATATTCTGGATTTCATCAACAAACACATAGATTTTTGTATCTTTCAGTGAGACAAGGTTTTTCTGCTGGCAGAAATCAAGCGCCTCCTCAAGTTCATCTCTTCCAGGTTTCTTGAAGTCGTCTGCATTTAAGTAGAATATGTTTTTCGGGTCTGTGCCATTATCAAGAAGATACTTAATCGATTGGTATATCAGGGTTGATTTACCGCTTCTCCTTATGCCAAGAATTGCAAGGAGCTTGCGGTCTTTTAAGCGCCCGGTTATTTTTCCAAGGTATTCACTGCGGTTTATGCCTGTTAGCTCTTCAGGCACATTTCCTGAGACCCACCAGGGGTTTCTTTCGAGAATGTTTCTTTCATACATGTTTATTACTAATACATTAGTAATAAACTATATAATTTCTGCGGTTATGATAGGAATAACTGCGATTTATAAATAGTTCATAAAAGCCGGACTCCTATCATCGTGCAACCAGCACGGTACATTTGGCTTTCTTAACAACAGCCAGTGCCACGCTCCCGATTTCAGGATTTATCTCAGACTCGCCTTTACCGCCAAGCACAATGGTATGAACATTGTACTTCTCAGCCGCATCCAGTATGGCGCGCGCCATGGTATCTGCCATCGCGCCTTTCTGCGGCATCCTCTGCATGCTTACGCCGACTAAGATTTTACTGACCTCAACTCCCATTTCTGCGCCCGTCTCAACCACGCGGTTAAGAGCCACCTCGCCCTTTGCAATACGCTCCTCGCGCTCAGAGTCTTTATGACCGACTGCTATGTAAATGGCAGCCATACTGATATTATACGACTTTGATATTTTCATGGCTGCAATTTCCGCTTTTCTTCCATACTCAGAACCATCAGTGGCTACAAGTATCTCATATTTCGTCATGTCTTAACCTCCTTCCGTTTGATCTTCTGCTCAAGTTTATCAATAGCTACCATAATCCCGAAAATCACAGCCTGCGGTCTTGGCGGACATCCGGGAATATAAACATCCACAGGAATAAACCTGTCCACGCCGCCTCCGCTTGCATACGTATTCCCGAAAATCCCGCCGTTACACGCACATGAGCCCATGGCTGCCACAAGTTTTGGCTCAGGCGTTGCATTATACGTCTTTAAGAGCGCAAGTTCCATGTT
>PGYG01000075.1 GCA_002839545.1 Candidatus Methanoperedentaceae archaeon HGW-Methanoperedenaceae-1 | reverse complement strand
TTTCATCTGCGAAATTTCCCGGCTCATTTCCTCATACTTACCCTGGAAACTATCCCCGATTTCACGGGTATTATTTTTAATAGCTGATGTGTCTTCCCTCATGGCTGGAATATGGGAAGTATTTTCAACGATAAGAGGTATCAGGGAAGTGTTTTTAGCTATATCGGGTATCAGGGAAGTGTTTTTAGCTATTTCGGGTATCAGGGAAGTATTTTCAACGATAAGAGATATATTTGACGTATCTTCAAGAATCTGCGAAGTATCAGACCTTATCTGGGTAGTATCTACCCTTATCTGGGCAGTGTCCTCCCTTATCTGGGTGGTATCCTCTTTCACGCTTTTCAGCGTAACATGCATATCATCTATACTAACTTTAATCTCCCCAAGACGAACATTCACCACTTCGCTTTTATCGACAAAAATTTTCATGTAATTGACCATACTCTTTAACAGTGTAGTGGTACTTTCATCATCTTCAATAACATCATCACCCCTTCTTTCAAAGCCGGTGAATTCCCCTGCATATGGTACAAATTCGTTCTCGGTATGCTCCACTCTTGCAAAAGGAGGCGGTGTTTCTTTTAATGAATTCTCAAGCTTCGAAATGTTTTCCTCCTCACCCTCGCACACGATTTTTACCCTGCCGTCAGGCAGGTTCTCAGCATACCCTTTAACATCAAGAGAGTCTGCAAAATTTTTAACAAACGTCCTGAAACCTGCCATCTGGACATTGCCAGAAACAAAAACATTGGCTCTTTTTAATGCCATAACCTTTTCAATACCCCATTTACTATTAAACCTTTTGTGGTCACAACATGCAAAAACAGGTACAATTGACGACGTGACAATCGCTCATAGTCGAATTACCCGAAAACTTTAGCCTCTATCCTGGAAAGTGTCACTTTCATCTGCGAAATTTCCCGGCTCATTTCCTCATACTTACCATGGAAACTATCCCCGATTTCACGGGTATTATTCTTTATACCTGAGGTGTCCCCTTTTATGTCAGGAATCTGGGAAGTGTTTTCCACTATCATAGATATCTGGGAAGTGTTTTTAGCTATATCAGGTATCATGGAAGTATTTTTAGCTATATCAGGTATCATGGAAGTATTTTTAGCTATATCGGGTATCAGGGAAGTATCCTCTTTAACACTTTTCAAAATACTTATTGTACTGTCCTGTTTATCCAGCATACTGTCCTGTTTATCCAGCATACTGTCCTGTTTATCCAGCATACTGTCCTGTTTATCCAGCATTTTTAACAGGATTCGAATACCCTTTCCCCAATGTTCCATCTGGAACGACTGCATGACCCGCTCTATTGGCGGAACAGTATTCCTGTACTCTTCAAAAGATATGTTATCCGCCTCTGCTTCATCAGGTTTAACCGTATTCACATAAGCCCGGAATTCCTCAATAACATCAGGCTCCCCCTCAATAATTACAATAACAGCCTGATTATCCTCTATTATATTATTGAAAATATTAAAATTACTAACTCCGAGTGAGAGTGCTTTGTTTACAAACATAACACGATAACCAACACCGTGAACCTTAACGCCAGTTATTGTAATTTTTAATTTCATACTATTCCTAACTTTCTACTGCATTGCTTTTAAATCTTTTGTGGTCAACACCAGCATAAACGTAAATTGACGAAACAGAGGTCACTTGCAGTCGAATTTTACGAATAACCATCTATTCCGGTACACCATCAATCCTTTATCCGTCTTATTACAATCAATCCTGCGACATTCACAACCATTATCAAGCCAGCCGCAATCATCTCGCGTTTACCGAATCCTGGCTTATCATCAATGAAACTGAATAGTTTATCAGAATCAAGGACGAACTCTTCATCATATTTTCCCCCGGAACCCGCGGCTTCAATCCTGTAATTTGCATTTAACGGAAGTCCGGCAAAAACAAGCTCCGAATCCGAACCGCCCGTCACCCTCACGCCATTACTCCATAACGAAACATTATACCCGGTGTCAGCATTTACAAAAACACTGGCATAATTTTTGAGATTTATGGCTTCCCCGTCCCCATACTGTAAAGTATCAGGCAGGTCAAGAACACCCAGTACTGTCGGCGCTATATCCTCCTGCCCATACTCACCTTGCAGGACACCTGCATCCACATTCGACGAAAATACCGCAAACGGTATCCTCAGGCTTTCCTGCATAGACGAATATTTCCCTGACCCATGCCCGCCCCGCTGTGCACCTTTTACGGCAAAAGACATACCGTGGTCGGCAGTGAAAAACAGGGCGATATTATTCTCAGACGCCATCTCGTACAGGGGATAAAAATCCCGGTCAAGGTCACTGATTAACCTTACGTAATCATCATTCCCCAGATAATGCCCTCCGCTATCAATTGCCCCGATATTCACAGTCAGCAGGAATCTCTGGGACGGATGTTTCGCCGCCATTTCCCAGACTACGGCACTGGCAGCGTCAATTCCCCATTTATTATAAGCAGAATACCTTTCATAACCGGATTTATTATCCAGGTATGCGGGAAACTTCATCTTCCAGTCATACATCAATTCATAAATCCCATCATACGGATTATTTGCCTGTATCGAAACCGAGGGGTTATTTATGGAATTGTTTGGCGAATACATAATTATATCCTGTTCCTTCCGCATATTCGAAAAATCGCCTTTTTGCATGATTGCCATGTTTATGAAGCCGTACCTTCGCGTCACGTCATAAAGGGTAGCATCAGGATAACCAACCAGTTCCTCGTCTGCACCCGAATAACCCGTAACTATCACAGAATGGGCAATACCTGTCGAAGGTGTAGGGACTTTTACATCCACCACCCGGCTTCCGAACGTCAGGTTCGGTGCATCTGTTTTTAAAAGCCCGTTTCCGTCAATTGCATACGGCGTGTATTCAGGATAAAAATACGATGAGCCAAGCCCGTCAACAATAAACAAAACCGCCCCATTTGGTCTTTCGACATCGTTCAATGTTATTTCGGAAACCCCGTAAACAGCATTTGCCGTTAACAAAATTAATAAAAATGCAATAACCTTTTTCATACTCCTCCCATCAAATACCTGAATGGGACAGCGCGGATTTGAACCGCGGTCCAAGCGTCCCAAACGCTCGAGGATGGACCAGGCTACCCTACTGTCCCGCAAGGCTTTCTCCTTAACAGCCTGATATGATAAAAAACTTGCTCAACCTTTGTACTCACTGCTGATAACCTCCCTTATCCTGTCGGCTGTACGGGGACCGACAAGCGGCACCTCCATCAGGTCTTCTCTTGAGGCTGCCATTATCCGCTCAACGCTTCCGAAATGCTGGAGCAGGTTTCTTGCAACAACCGCACCGATGTCTGAAATAGAGGACACTACATATTCCTGCTGTTCCTTCAGGGTGAGTGAGGTCTTTTTACCGTGCAGGCTTATCTCCCTGCTGCTTCCAGCCTGCTCCCGCTTAGCAATTATATTAATCAGTGCAGCAGTATCTTCTTCATCCCTGCTGAATATTATGGGAACCCCGAAATCAATAGCAATTGATGCCAGCACACCGCGTATGGAATTGGGGTGTACCTGGCGGGCTGTGTAAAGCCCGTCACCTTCAATAATCAGCAGCGGACGTTCATAAGCACGCGCAAGGTCTGAAATCTGCCCGAACAAATCCCTCCCGTCCATAAACGTGCTGAGGAAATCCATGGCAGTCTTTCGCTCGATACCAACCCTGTTACTTACAACGTAATCTCCTACTTCCAATGTCTCTAATACTACATCGACACCGAGTTTCTCAAGCGTTCTTGCAACAGCAGAACGGATTTCCCTTTTGTCAACAAAAACCTTAACCTGGACATCCCTGGATTTCGAGTCAGTTGTTCCTTTTCCAGGGAAATCAAATAAATTCTTCTGTCCGGCGCAAAGGGCAGCAGGTTCCAGTTTTTCATCGGGTTTTACTGCATGGCTTGCTGTTACGGTCTCATCAGATACTCCCCCGGCATCCGGCCCTGCATCCAGCAGCCCGTTATCATTAAAATTTTTCATTGTCTTGAACATATTCTTTTCCTTGTGGCTGCTGCTCCAGTAATATGCCTCGTCCTTTGAGCCTTTTGCCATAAGAACAACGACCCTGCCAGCCTGTTTCCTCCCTGTCCTGCCTTTTCTCTGGATACTGCGGATTTCTGACGGGACAGGTTCAAAAAACACCACAAGGTCGGTAGCAGGGATGTCCAGCCCTTCCTCTGCAACAGAAGTCGCAACAAGGGTATTATACTCCCCTTCCCTGAACTTTTTGATAATCTCAACCTGCTGTTTCTGGGTAAGTCCGGTATCCTTATACTTGCTCGCCTGCCCCACAAACCTGACAGGTTTTATGGTATCACTGTCAATTTCATTAAGATGTTCGGTAACAAGCTCTGACGTATCCCTGTAATTGGTGAAAACTATAACCCGCGACTGGGGGTTTTCTTGTAACTGCTTCAAGACAATTTCTTTCACAAGAGCAAGCTTCGGATTTATTCCATCACACTTTGCAAGATGATGCACTGCCTGTCGCATGCTCAAATCTTCCATAAGGCGTTTGGCAGCCTTGCTTCCGCTTTTTGAGCGCGCCTCGTTCTCAAGCCGTTCGAAATATCTTGATAAGGCAGATACGCCCTGCGTTTCTGAAATTTCAATTGCATGGCTTACCTTGAAGACCTCAGCCAGAAGGGAGATTCCCTTGTATACCTTCTGGTCCGGAGATGAGCGAAGCTGTGACTGGATTTTCCCCTGAAGCGCAAGCATTTCCCTTTTTGATAATTTTTTCTGGTAAACCGAAATAAAACCCAGCTCCCGCAATTTATTCAACCTGTCAGTAAGGACTTTATCCATCAACTTTTTCAGTTCCTTGATTTCCAGGGGAACCTGGACGTATTTCCACTCAATGTCCTTGTCAAAGATATAGGGTTTAACATCACCGTCAGATTCCGTTTTTATCTCGACTGATTTGATACGAAGATTAGCACAAACGTCCTGTATCTTCTCATGGACACTTCCTGGACTTGCTGTTATCCCCAGAACAAGCGGGTCACGGTTTTGCTGGGCATACTTTTCCGCAATATACACGTAGGCATAATTCCCGCTCGCCCTGTGCGCTTCATCAAAAATAATACACGAGAAATTTTCAAGGCTTATTTTTTTACCCAGTATATCATTCTCTATCACCTGCGGCGTAGAAACTACAACCCGTGCGTTTTCCCACATGGATACACGTTTCTTCGGGGGAATGTTACCTGTAAATAATACAATTTCTTCTGGCGGGATATTAAGTGTGTTCTTTAAAAAAGCGGCATGCTGTTCAACAAGTGGTTTTGTGGGAGAAAGGAGGAGGACTTTTCCTTGCGGCATTCGCGAAACCATCACCAGTAAAGCGATTACTGTTTTCCCAAGACCTGTTGGAAGCACAACCAGAGTTGAGCTTTTAAGGGCTTCCCCTGCCAGGGAAAGCTGATACAGCCTCTGCTCTACTGTCCCAGGTTTAATTAAAGGGTGATTAATGTACCGGGCATCACTCATCCCGTGAAGAATATCACAGAAGATAATAAATGTGATGTATCCGGGGTGAAAGTATTAGATTCACCAGCACAACATATAAACACTTAAAATACATATTTAATAATCACGGGAGGAATCTTTATGGAAACCAGGTTGCCAGTAAAAGAAATAATGACCCGCGGCGTAGCAACAATCGATATTAAACGCAATGTTACTGAATTAGCCAGGAAAATGTTAGACATTGACGTTGGCAGCATTATTATTACAGATAAAAATGCTCCTGTTGGTATTGTCACCGAGCGCGATATTGTCAAAAAAATCATCTCGAAAAACCTGAAACCCGATGATGTTTCAATCAAGGAACTGATGACAAGCCCCTTGATTACGATACCAGGGTCTGAAGACGTTAACGATGCCATGCAGAAAATGGTTAAAATGCAGATAAGGAGGTTGCCAGTCGTTGAAAATTCAAAACTTGCAGGTGTTGTGACTGATATCGACCTGATCGCCATTTCCGCAGAGATGGGAAACATATTCTCCGACCTTATTGACATGCACAGGGAGAGATTGGTTTCTATGGACGTGCCGCCGCAGATTTTACATGGTATCTGCGAGGAATGCGGGGATCTTGTGGATAACTTACTGTCCGTGAACGGAAAACTTCTATGTGAGAGTTGCAGGGAAACGTAGAACCTGCAAAATAATATATACACGATGAAAGGAGTATATTGATATGAAGGTTATAGAAATTATGACCAGTAATCCTGTCTTTTTGCATGATTCTGATTTCATGACTCATGCGCGGCAGGTAATGAGGGATAGGCATTTGCGCACCCTTCCTGTGGTTGATGGAAATAATCGGGTAACCGGCATGCTGGAAGAAAAAGAGCTTCTAAACATTTACTCGACTAAATCCAATGTAACTGTTGGCGGGTTCGCATCAGGGTTTCCGTATGTTTATCCTGAAACGGATATGATGGAAGCTGCAAAACTTATGATAAATGCGGGGCTCGGGCGTGTGCCGGTCTTAAAGAGCAGCCAGGATAAAACCCTTGCAGGTATCCTGAGTATTGCTGATATTTTCAGGAACATGAAACCTGAAAAAATACCTAAAATAAATATTGGCAAAATTATGACGGTCTCTGTGAAAACATGCTCCCCTGAAGAAAATATCGCAAAAGTCTGGCTGAACATGAGGGAAACGGGTTTTTCCGGATTTCCTGTTGTGAGAAAAAAGGAGGTTATCGGCATGGTAAC
>PGYG01000074.1:6907-14976 GCA_002839545.1 Candidatus Methanoperedentaceae archaeon HGW-Methanoperedenaceae-1 | reverse complement strand
ACTTTGACAGTTAAAAAATCCCATTCATCGGGAATGTCTACTATTTTAGCGAGAAAACCAATCTGACAGTTACAAAAAATTAGCCAATTTAACCAACTTTTTGCTACGTTATTCCAACATTTTGCACCAAAATCAGCCTATTTATCGTGTCAAAATTAGCATAAATATACGTTTTAGGTTTATTAATTCTGATATTCACCGTAACTGTCAAACTCGAAAGGCTGTTTTTAATGAATTTTGTCGAAGTGTTTTTCAATTCCTTAATCTCATATCGTATCAAAGATATGAACAATTGAGCCAAAAACCCAATAATCAAAGCCCCATAAATGCTATCATCCGACCATACTCGCACTGGTTTTATTTCAATCTCATTTTTCATCGAATTAAAAATTTTCTCGATTGAATCCTTCTTTCTATAAGTCTGCAAAGCCTGTTGAAGTGTCAAATCCTCACTTGATTTGATGCAGAAAAATCCTTCCCGACCGTTAATAATTACCTTCTCAACGAGTTTAAGAGCTTCATCTTCACTAAGTTCTTCCAGTTTTGTCTGATAAGAATAAGACACATCAATGAGCACATTATTGATACGAAACTTCATTGGCAGCTTTTTATTGGTATCAATCGATTTTTGTATCTCTTTTGCTTCTTTCAATTTCCGCAATGCTTTTCGTGCCCTGGATTTTAGTTGATCTTTCTGCAACTTCTCTGAAAAATAAAAATAATCTATGCTGTTGGGTTTGACGAATTTTATCCCGTAAACTCCTTTTTCAGCATCTACAAGCTCAGCTTTGGATTTATCGAATTTTTTTATCCTTTTATCATCACTTTTATTCAGCTTCTTGGATGTCAGATATTTCATCTTGTCTGCAAGGATGAGGTCAATATTTTTTGTACTGTTTGCTCCTTTATCAAAAATGATAAGGGAACCTGGTTTGAGCCGATTACTGATTTGTTGATATGTATCAGCGAAGTGCTTCATATCATTGAGATTCCCTTTGTTTACTGTAATTCCAATAGGAATATTGACCGGACCTGCAAGTTCACTTATACCGACGGTTATTTGTTTCTTATCGGGTCTGTGATCTCGACTATATCCTTGTTTTCCCAGTTTACTTTTATCACCATACAGAACCAGACTTGTCCAATCGAGATTGACATCAGTGTGCTCGAAATTATATGTCTGGAATAATCTGTCCTGGATATCTGAAATAATTTCTTCCTTGTTCTTGCCAATGGTTTCAAGTGTTCTGAAAAGTGTCCTTTCTTCGAAGGTCTCAAGATTGAAGGTTTCAAGAACATCACCTCGATTTATCCATTTACTGGCTTTGCTTATGCTGAAATTTTCTGTCAGCTTGTAACTTAATAGAGCCTGGATGAGAGAGTTTAGGTCTCTACCTTTCTTTTTGTATTTATCAAAAACTCCTGAAAAGTCTAATTTTTCGTATTTGTTTTTTACAGCAAGAATGGTTCCAATAGGAAAGCATATAGATACTATATTGTGTTACGCGTTAAGTGCTGATACGGCGGCACGAAACATGCCCCGCGGCTTGCAACGTGGGTGTGCCCCGTAATTTGACTTGTTAGTTAACCACCGAGTACACAGGGTTCACAGAGAGGTGTTGTATTGTCTCTGTCTCCTCTGCGCACTCTGTGGTTTTTGAGATGTTTCCACATGCATTTAAAATATATTAAACAATCATGGCGCTTTCTTCAAGAAGATGTAAATTCCAGACTGGATGAACAGGAGCTATAGGATTTGAAACGTTTATCCTGTTCATCCTGTAAATCCCGTCTAAATTAAAGAAATGTTTAGCGCAAAAACTTATTGCATTTTATTATAATGTTAGCACATCATTTCTTCCTGAACACAACTGCATCATTTTCCGCATCCACTTCAATCGAATCACCTTCAGCAAACTCTTTATCAAGTATCTTCATTGCAAGCGGGTCAAGAATCTTATGCTGGATAGTCCGTTTCAGCGGACGCGCGCCGTATGAAGGGTCGTAACCAGATGTGGCAATAAACTCCTTCCCCTTCTCAGTGAGTGAAAGTGTAATCTTCCTATCAGACAGGCGCTTGCTAAGGTTCCGCAGCTGTATGTCCACAATATCCATTATCTGTTCGAGTTTTAGCTGGTGGAAGATTATAATATCATCAAGCCTGTTCAGGAATTCGGGCTTGAACTGGGCGCGCACTGCTTCTGTCACCCTTTTTTTCATTTCCTCCTCGTTATCCCTGAGTTCCACAATCCACTGGCTTCCGATATTTGACGTCATTATAATGACCGTATTCTTGAAATCAACCGTGCGCCCGTGTCCGTCAGTGAGCCTTCCGTCATCCAGTATCTGCAACAGGAGGTTGAATACGTCAGGATGCGCTTTCTCAACTTCGTCAAACAAAATCACGGAATACGGGTGCCGTCTCACAGCTTCGGTTAGCTGTCCGCCTTCCTCGTACCCGATATAACCCGGCGGCGCGCCGATGAGCCTTGCCACCGTATG
Organism: Candidatus Methanoperedentaceae archaeon HGW-Methanoperedenaceae-1; assembly: GCA_002839545.1. Lineage (GTDB taxonomy): Archaea > Halobacteriota > Methanosarcinia > Methanosarcinales > Methanoperedenaceae > Methanoperedens_A. Next base: position 12,474 of record PGYG01000074.1, on the reverse strand, counting down.
TTTTTCCATGTACTCGCTCATATCAAGCCTTACCATTGAAGCCTCATCATCGAACAAAAACTCTGCAAGCGCGCGCCCGAGTTCTGTTTTCCCGACACCAGTCGGTCCAAGGAACATGAACGAACCTGTCGGGCGGTTCGGGTCAGAAATCCCGGCACGTCCCCGTCTCACAGCGTTTGCCACTGCTGTTACTGCTTCGTCCTGCCCGACCACGCGCAGCCGGATGCGCTCTTCCATGTGCACGAGTTTTTGCATCTCGCCTTCAAGCATCTTACTCAGGGGTATGTGAGTCCACTTGGCAACAACCCCGGCAATATCCTCCTCGTCCACCTCTTCTTTTAGCATTTTCTGGTCTTTCTGGAGTTCAACAAGTTTCTTGTTCTCCTCCTCAAGCTGTTTCTGTAAACCTATCAAAACGCCGTACCTGAGTTCAGAGGCTCTCTCAAGATTCCCCTCATGTTCTGCCTTTTCAGAATCCATCTTTGTTTTCTCAATATCCCCTTTTATTTTCCTTATCTTCTGGATTCGTTCTTTCTCAAGCTGCCAGTGGGCTTTCATCTGGCTGCCCTGTTCTTTAAGGTCAGAAAGCTCCTTTTCGATTTTAGAAAGCCGCTCTTTTGAATCATCGTCTTTTTCCTTTTTCACTGCCTGCCGCTCAATCTCAAGCTGCCTGATTTTCCGCTCGATTGCGTCAAGCTCTGAAGGCATGCTGTCAATCTCAATCCTGAGTTTTGAAGCTGCTTCGTCAATCAGGTCAATTGCTTTATCAGGCAGGAACCTGTCAGTAATGTAACGGTGGGAGAGCGTTGCTGCTGCTATTATCGCAGCATCCTGTATCCTGACGCCGTGATGAATCTCGTATTTCTCTTTCAGCCCGCGCAGGATGGATATGGTATCGTCAACATCAGGCTCTTCAACAAGTACAGTCTGGAACCGCCGTTCAAGCGCCGCGTCCTTCTCGATATGCTTCCTGTATTCGTCCAGCGTTGTCGCCCCGATTGCGCGCAGTTCCCCGCGCGCCAGCGCAGGCTTCAGGAGGTTTGATGCATCCATTGCGCCTTCTGCCGCCCCTGCGCCCACAAGAGTGTGCAGTTCATCGATGAAAAGAATCACGTCACCTTCTGAATCCTGCACTTCTTTTATGACTGCTTTAAGACGCTCTTCGAACTCGCCCCTGAACTTTGCGCCTGCTACAAGTGCGCCCATGTCCAGTGCCACGACTTTTTTGTCTTTTATGATTTCAGGAACGTCTCCTGCAAATATCCGAAGCGCCAGACCTTCTGCGATTGCGGTTTTCCCGACACCGGGTTCGCCTATAAGCACAGGGTTGTTCTTTGTCCTTCTTGAGAGCACCTGGATAACGCGCCGTATCTCCTCATCCCGTCCTATGACTGGGTCGAGTTTTCCACGCGATGCAAGTTCGGTAAGGTCGCGCCCGTATTTTTTGAGGGCTTCGTACTTCTCTTCAGGAGTCTGGTCGGTAACCCTTGAAGAACCCCTTACTTCCCTCAGCGTTTTCATAATCCCGTCCTTTGTGACACCGTTTTCTTTCAGGATTCGTGCGGATATACCGTTTTTCTCATCAGCTATTGCAAGCAGGAAATGTTCAGTGCTCACGTATTCATCCCGCAGTGCGCCCATCTCTTTTTCGGCTGCTCCGGCTACATTATTCAGCCTCTGGGACATATAGACCTGCCCTGCTCCTGCGCCTTCCACGCGCGCAAGCCGGTCTATCTCCGTTTCAAGCGCTGATGTTATACCTGCAACATTCCCCCCGAGTTTCTGGAAGAGCTGGAGTGTAAGCCCTTCTTTCTGGTTGATGAGCGCAAGAAGCAGGTGCTCAACCTCAAGCTGCTGTTGTTTCCTTTCAAGTGCAATACCCTGGGCATCTGAAAATGCTTCCTGTGCTTTGATTGTGAATCTGTCGAACCTCATGGAAATCCCCGTAGGTTCTTATAGGTGTGTTTTGGGTTAAAAGGTTGCTTTTTACACATTCATACCCTATGTTTCGTAGTATCTATGAAAAATTGTAGTTCAATATTCTTCATTATACACTTGCTTGCGCCCTTCTTTCACAGTTTCAACTATTTCTTCAACACTGATATTCTTCTTATCGGCTTCATCCCATATCGCTTTTATATCAGGGGGAATTATCGTAAGTTCAGACGGTATAATCTTTTTACCGTTCTCAGTATCCTTGAATCGGTTGAATATGATAAGCATGTAAAGTCACTCTAACATGTTTTATAGGTGTTTTTTGGGTTAAAAGCTTGCTTCCATAAACATTCAAACCCGCATTTACTGTTACCTGAAAACCCTTATAGCAAGTATCCTCTTCAAAAATATAATGACCTTTTCCAGATGCAGCCCGTACTTAACAAAAGGTCGGACTTTATACCTGATATACAAAACCGTCCTGCTCTCAAAATATTTGATATACAGGTATGGAATCAAAAAAGGCACAACGAAAACAAAAACCAATCTCAAAACGTCATGAGTAGTAACAGGCTGGTCAAACCACTCAGGGTACATTTCCTGGAACCAATAAGGATCGTACATCAAAATAGAAATCAGTCGTTAACAGATAAATAATTTACCGTTACTTAAAACACGGTTTCGCACATTTTTAATACAAACAAACCAATTCCTGAACACCCATGAAAATACTTGTTGCAGAATACGCAGTCGGCGCCGGAGTGAAAGAGTTCATGGCAGAAGGCAGGGCAATGCTTCGCACACTTGTTGGAAGTTTTTCCAGATGCGGTCATGAGGTTTATTATCCGACAACAGGCACCCAACTCGGCGCGGGAATACCAGTCAAGTCCAGCAATTTCGAGGACACACTTCAGGAATTATCAAAAGAATGCGATGCCGGACTCGTGGTTGCGCCTGATGAGCTCCTTGCCAGCCTTATGGAAATTATTGAAAAAAACACCCAAAACCTTGGATGTTCGCCGGATTCCGTGAGGCTGTGCGCCGACAAACCTGAATGCACAAGGCTCCTTGAAAAAAATAATATCCCTGTACCTGAAACAATAAGCAAAGGGGCATACAACGGGAATTACGTGGTAAAACCAAGGTTCGGATGCGCATCAGAAGAGACATACCGCAGCAGCTCCGGGACGTTAAAAGATGGTTTTATCGCCACCCGTTTCATCGATGGCGAACACTTAAGCGTAAGCATAATCACAGGGAAAACACAGCTTCCCCTTACTGTAAACAGGCAGTTAATCGAAATAGATAACAATGTGTCGTACAAAGGCGGTATTGTACCATACCACAGCGAAAGGGAGCAGGAACTCATTGAAACCGCAAAAAAGACATCAAAAGTTCTGGGATGCAGGGGTTATGCAGGCGTTGATATTGTGCTCGGCGATAAGCCGTATGTCGTGGATGTAAACCCAAGACCCACAACATCTATTATCGGGATTGTAAAAGTACTGGACACTGAAATAGCAGACTTAATACTTTGCTCAAGATTCGGGGAACTGCCTGAAACCGTGGGAATAAACGGCAGTTTCACATTCCTGAAAGAAGACCTGTTACGCCTTTAACGAACAGCAGTCTTTAATGAAGACCACATGTAATACCCGCCGATTACAGTATTGAACCAGTAGGATGAAAGCCTGTACAACAGCGTTGCAAGCATGGCAATTTCGACAGGCACACCGCCGTAAATGAAAAGCACTGCCATTGTCCCGTCCACGATACCCAAGCCACCCGGCATGAAAAGAGGCAGCCACCCGCTCATCATTGAAAGCGTGTATGCGAGAATCAGCACGCCGATGTGGATATGTGATTCAGCGCCAAGCGCGAGGAATACCGCATAAATTGCCGCAACATCAAAAATCCACCCGATAAAAGAATACAGCGTTGCTTTTAAAAGACCGTGCTTGTTTTTATGGATGTCCTTCAAACCTCCATGGAAAGAGTCAATTGACCGCTCCACTGCCTCTGCATAATCCAGGTGGTCAAAACCCTTTCTCACAAACCCGATAAAAGGAGCAAGGAACCTGAGGGAGGAATGAACGAAGTTAGTGAGCCGGTCTTTCCTTATATAAAAATAAACAATAAGACCGAATGCAAGGAAACCTACCCCTGTAGAAAATACAAGAGCTATTAATTCCCATGGTTCAAGCCTGATATCGGGTTTTGAAAACAAAAAAACAATGCCTATGCTTCCGAATGTCAGGAACGGGAACATGTTGAGCATCCTCTGTGACACAACGCTCGCAAAACACCCGGATTTGCTTGTTCCTGTTTCTTTCCCCAGAAGCATGGCTTTTACAGGTTCACCGCCTGTCCCGAAAGTTGGGGTGATGTTATTGATAAACGTTCCAGCCATGTAAAATTTGAATAGTTTGTAAAGGCTTACCTCGGCAGGGGAAAGGAGCTGCCACGTTTTTGCAAATGCGGCAAGGTTTAGTAAATTAAAAAAAACCGCAAGAATAACCAATAATTTGTTTGAATTATCCAGTAATGAGATGAGTTTTTCATACCCAATCTCGTTTGTGAAAATCGAAACGATTATTACGCCGATTATAATTACAAACCAGATATTTCTTCTTTTAAACCGTTCCATGGAATCGTTTCGATACTTGCTTTAACACTAAATAAAACTGCTGATGGATTTTACAGTAAGACGATACGATAAGCACTAAAACTTTCACCATGACACTACTTTATCGTATTCAAAAAGCATCGCCACAATCCTGTCATAATCCACCATTTCATGCCCCGTAACCCCGCGCGCTTTTGCATCATCAGATGAAGCAAATGCGCTCAAATCCGGTTTTGCATACACAGCGTCATGCAATAGAAGCACTGCCACTTCATGCTTGCTGCACTGCGCTTTTGCAATCTCAAAAGGTGTTGTATCGTTCGGGTTCCTGATAATATGCAGTATCTTCATAATCAAAATGGTATTACTATATCTGATTCTGTTATTCTGTCCACGAGCTCTTCACGCGTTGCCGCAACGACATTTTCCCGAAGGCTCTTTACGCTTCTATTATCGAGGGACGGTTTATCGGCAAGCAGGGAACATCCGAGCATTGAAAGCGCCTCGAATTCCTTATCAGATGATTTAGAATTAACCTTTCCTGGCTCAAGGGTTGTTGCAGAATACACGCCGTCATCCATGAAAATAACCGTAACCTTATCATTCCGTAAAGTCAGCCCGACACTCATCCTGAGCGCTTCTGAGTTTCGCCGCGTATTAAGCGGCAGGTTCCTTACAATCACAGTAATTTTTTTCATAGCTCACCCGAAGGAGATTAACCTGTCAACATCGCTTGCGATGCATGCATGGTCGTACTGGCTACCGAACAGTATCCCGCCAACTTTCCCGACATTTCGCTGTTCAACATTGAATGCACATACTGCTATGCTGACATCTTCATCCGCAAGCCCTGAAAACTCTTTATTGTTAATATTATAAACGCCGTCATACATCAAAAAAATGGAAACCTCATGCCCCTGTCCTCTTGCAGCCCTGCTTATACCAATAACAGTATTCGTATTCTCATTTTCAGGACTTGTGGTCAGGAGTATCCCGAGTTTCATGC
>PGYG01000074.1:0-6817 GCA_002839545.1 Candidatus Methanoperedentaceae archaeon HGW-Methanoperedenaceae-1 | reverse complement strand
AATTCCTCACCGCTATCGAGTTCTTCCAGTTTCAGTTTTGTCTTCACGAATGTATAGGGGCAAACTTCCCCTTTTAAATCAAGTTCTGCCATTTTATCACCATATCCTGCACGAATCCCCATAAACTTCTTCCTGTATCGAGGTTATTTTCGGTTCATCACCGCACACAGGACAGTGCTTGTTCTTGCGGATTTTCATCTCGTCAAAAGTCATGTTAAGAGCATCATAATATATAAGCCGCCCTGTAAGCAGGTCACCAATACCGAGCAGGTATTTCACGACTTCCGTTGCCTGTATCACACCAATAATACCCGGAAGGACGCCGAGAACACCAGCTTCCTGGCAGCTTGGCACCATACCCGGAGGAGGCGCATGTTCAAAGGAACACCTGTAGCACGGTCCTTCGTGTGGTATGATTGTTGTTACCTGTCCCTCGAACCGGTATATACTGCCATGGGACAGCGGCGTATTTGTGAGTACGCATGCATCGTTTACAAGGTATCGGGTGGCAAAATTATCCGAGCCGTCAACCACAATATCATATTCCTTGAAAATATCCATGACATTGTTTGCATTAAGCCGCTCTTTATAAGTTTTCACATTGATGTCAGGGTTGAGCCTGTTGACGAACTGTTTTGCAGATTCCACCTTTGGCATGCCTACATTCCCGCCATGTATTACCTGTCTCTGGAGGTTGCTAAGGTCAACATCATCGTCATCCATGATACCAATGGTTCCAACACCGGCTGCGGCAAGGTATTCGATTATCGGTGCACCGAGTCCGCCAGCACCAATACACAGGACACTGGATGAGAGGAGTTTTTTCTGCCCCTTTCCTCCAACCTCCGGTAAGATGATGTGGCGCGAGTATCTTTTTATCTGTTCTTCGCTGAATCCGCCTAACATTGTTACACCAAATTATTACTGTGGGTATTATTTACATCAATAAAGTATTACTACGATATATAATTTATGGTTTTCAAAACAGTTATTTCCATCCAAAAACATAAATTACCCTAAACCAAAGTACGGGTGTGCCAAAAATCGGAATGACAGCCCTTGTTCCTCCTGAATTAATATTTGCCTGCGGAAGCCAGCCGTATGATGTCAATAATGTAATACCGGAATCAAAAAAACATCCAAGGAACAAGCTCTGCGCATGGACTGCAATATGGAATGAGATGCTGGTTAATAAAGAAATTGAAATTGATTCCCTTGTTGTGGTTGCAGGCGGTGACTGCCACAATGCCCTCGTTGACGGACAGAAAGTGCAAAGGTCAGGAATACCAACACACTTTTTCTTTTATCCGTTTGATGGTTCTCCTGAATACCTTGAATCACAGCTTGAATCACTCTCAGATTTCCTTGGCGGTGTCAGGGAACCTGGAAAATTCAGGGAAATAGGGAAATTAAAAAAACTCGGTAAAAAAATCGATGAGAAAAGAAGCCGCGGAAAAATCTCGCCTGCTGATGCTTTCAGGATTCTTATATCGTTCAGCGACCTTTGCGGGGATTTGGATAAATTAGAGGCAGCAATTGCCTCGGTCAAAGAACAGGAAATTGAGCTTAACAACAGGATAGCGTTAATCGGGGTGCCGCCTATTTATTCCGATATTCATGAGGCTGCGCAGGAACTTGGCTTACAGGTGGTTTTTGATGAACTGCCCTTTGAATTCATAAGGCACGGGGGAGATGATATTCATAGTATTGCCCGTGATTACTGCGAATATACTTTTGCAAGACCGCTTGATTTCAGGTTTGGTTTTCTTAAAAAGGAGCTGGAAAAAAGGAAAATTGATGGCGTGATTCATTATACCCAGTTTGCATGCCACCACATGCTTGAAGATGAACTCCTGAGGGATGAACTGGATTACCCGGTACTGACAATACAGGGAGACATGCCGGGAAAAACCCCTGAACAGGTAAAATTACGGCTTGAAGCCTTCGCCGAGATGCTGGGGAGGCAGCCGTGATAGGGCTTGATGTCGGAAGCACGACTGCAAAAGCGGTCAGGATTGTAAACGGTGAGATTACATACGAAATAACAGGAACCCACAACTGGCGGGAGCTTGTAACAGGTGTTGATAAAGAGGACATTATTTCAACCGGATATTTCCGAAAGTCCATCCCGCACAAGGCAAACGTCACAGAAATTACCGCTGCAATTTACGGCGTCCGCCATTTTTATCCTGATGCTGACGTGATTGTGGACATCGGCGGGCAGGATACAAAAGTCATTGATGTTGCTAAAAACAACTTCACAATTAATGATAAATGCAGTGCAGGCACCGGTGCGTTCCTTGAGTTTGTTGCAAATTATTTCAAGCTTGAACTTAATGAACTTGGAACTCTTCACAAACAGGCAAAAACCATCCCTGAAATCAACAACACATGCGGGGTTTTTGCAATATCTGAAATGATTTCACAGCTTGTGGCAGGTTATTCTAAAGAAGAAGTTATTGCCGGGATGCATTACGCTTTTGCCAGGCGGATTTCGTTTATGGTTCCCGAAGCCGAAAATGTGGTTTTGATTGGCGGGACGGTAAAAAACGAAGGTATGGTTTCCGCGCTAAGGGGGATTCTTAAGAAAAAAGTGATGATACCAGATGAGCCCCAGGTAATTAACGCACTTGGGGCACTGGAATATTATTCTTAGGAAATTGTATATACTGTAATAGTCCCTGTGGCATATTCCCTTGGGATTATATTAGGGTCGCCTGATGGCATTATCGCCTTGAAATTGTATATTCCTTTGTTGTTGAATGTTACAAGAACAGAACCGCTTTTACCGAGATTCTTTTCATAGGAGGAATTCAGGATAAATGTTATCGGAGACTGTATGGTATAATCGGTAATAGTAAATAATACACTGTTTCCGGGTTTAATTGATACGGCATCTGGCTGTGCCCTGTAATTTTTAAATTCAATGATTTTTGTAGGTTTATCCTTCTCAGGGTCATAGGATTTCGCGGTAAAGTCCGGTTCTTTAAGCGGTGTTACGGCGGGTGCTGTATCTGTAGGAACTGGGGTTACCGTTGTTTCCTTGACTGTTGGTGTAGCCGTGGCTGTTGCTGTAATTACTCCAGCAGGCTGGGTTGCCGTGGGTGTTGCCGCAACTTCATCGGCAGGTGTCGGGGTATATACTATATATCCCAGTATCATCCCCAGAGCAAAGAATACAACAATTAAAGCAATAAGTGTGTAATGTTTAGGATCGATTTTAATATGTTTAGGATCAATTTTCAAGTCCATCTAACTCCTCTTACGTATTTTAGATTATTTAATAGTTAATATAGATTGCTGTTAATGAACATAAAGTTATATGATAAAAAACAATATAATGGATGAGAGAGGTAAATCTTTGGTTACAAAAGTTTTGATAATGGGGGCAGCAGGACGGGATTTCCATAATTTCAATGTGTTTTTCAGGGATAACGGGGATTACGAGGTCAAAGCCTTCACAGCAGCCCAGATTCCGGGGATTTCGGGCAGGACGTATCCCGTGGAACTGGCAGGAAAGCTTTACGAAAAAGGCATTCCAATATATCCTGAAGATGACATGCCTGAACTCATAAAAGAGCATGACATAGACCAGGTTATACTGGCTTATTCTGACCTCTCGCATGAAACTGTTATGCAGAAAGCTTCGCTTGTCCTTGCAGCAGGAGCTGATTTCAGGTTAATGGGAACAAAAAGTACGATGCTTAAATCCGTAAAACCTGTGATTTCAGTCTGCGCCGTCAGGACAGGGGCTGGTAAAAGCCCCACATCACGAAAACTTGTTGAGATACTGAAAGACAGGGGGCTGGATACCGTTGTTGTGCGCCACCCGATGCCGTACGGTGACCTGCGTAAACAGGCAGTCATGAGGTTTGCAGCCATGGAAGACTGTATCAAAAACGCCTGCACGATAGAGGAAAGGGAAGAATACGAGTCATACATCTGCTGCGGCACGGTTGTTTACAGCGGGGTTGATTATGGTAAAATATTGAAGGAAGCAGAGAAAGAGGCTGATGTGATTATCTGGGACGGGGGGAACAACGACATACCATTCTACCGCCCTGACCTCCACATTGTAATTGCCGACCCGCACAGGGCAGGTCATGAGCTTACATATTATCCCGGCAGCGTGAATGTGCGGCTTGCAGATGTTGTGATTATCAACAAGGTTGATTCTGCAAGAAAGGAGGATGTGGAACTCGTGGCTGGAAATGCCAGGTCGCTTAACGACAAGGCATCAATCATTAAGGCAAAATCCGTGATTACAGCAGACAAACCCGGATTAATCAAGGGAAAACGCGTGCTTGTGGTTGAAGACGGACCCACGATTACACACGGCGGTATGCCTTACGGTGCTGGTGTTATTGCTGCACAAAAATACGGTGCCGGGCAAGTTATTGACCCGCACCAGTATGCTGTCGGCTCGATTTCAGAAGTTTATAAAAATTACCCGCATATTGGTTCTGTGCTTCCTGCAATGGGATACAGCGATTCCCAGATAGAGGAACTTGAAAAAACACTCAACTCGGCTGAGTGCGATACCATAATTGCAGGCACGCCAATCGACCTTGGCAGCCTGCTTAAGCTAAATAAACCTGTTGTGAGGGTCAGGTATGAGATAGAAGAAGTGGACGTGAAACTTGAAGAACTTGTGGATAAATGGTTAAAAACCAACAAAATAGGGGTTTAGCGTATTATTCCTTCAAGTGCTGCCCCCACAAACGCAAGGAAAGGCGGTGATGGTTTTCCCGGACGTGATTTAAATTCCGGATGGAACTGTGAACTGAAGAAGAACATGTGTCCCGGAATCTCGGCAATCTCCATCCTCTTTTTGTTCCTGCCAGTGAATTTCATGCCTTTTTCTTCAATCTGCTTGATATAAACAGGGTTCACCTCATACCTGTGCCTGTGGCGTTCGATAATGACATGGCTGCCATTGTATAATTTGCTGGCAAGTGAACCTTCAGTTAATTCAGCGTCATAATTACCAAGCCGCATCGTGCCGCCCATATCCGTAACATTTTCCTGCTCAGGAAGAATGTCAATCACAGGATGTTCAGTCCTCACAAGTTCAGAGCTGTTGGCATCCAGGAGTCCGACCACGTTCCTTGCAAACTCTATAACCGCAAGCTGCATCCCAAGACATAAACCAAGATACGGGACATTGTTTTCACGGGCATATTTTATTGCCATTATCTTGCCCTCAGTCCCGCGCACGCCGAATCCGCCGGGCACAAGAATCCCGTTGTATTTCTTGAGTGTATCAATTAGCTCCGGGTTTTTCTCAAACTCCTCGGCATCAACCCAGTCCACCCTGACACGGCACCCGCATTCAATTCCGGCATGTTTCAGGGCTTCGTTTATGCTGATATAAGAATCGCCAAGATGCGAGTATTTCCCGACAACGCCAATCCGGATTTCCCTGTCAATAGCAGCCATTTTACCCATAAGTTCATCCCATTCAAGGGATTTTTCCCCCGGACTTAACATGAGCTTTTTCATCAGGTAATCCGAAAGACCTTCCTTTTCCATAAGCGAGGGAACATAGTATATGTCATTTGCATCATGTGCACTTACGACTGCAGATGTCGGAACATCACAGAACAAGCCGATTTTTGCTTTTGTATCCGAAAGTAATGGTTCTTTGCACCGTGCAACAATAACGTCAGGCTGGAGACCAAGACTTCGCAGTTCTTTTACTGAATGCTGGGTGGGTTTTGTTTTCTGTTCACCCTGCGTGTCCATGGGTACAAGGGTCACATGCAGGAAAGCTATATCTTCCTCGTTTTCTTCCCTGTGCATCTGGCGCACAGCTTCAAGGAACGGCATGCTCTCGATATCGCCCACTGTTCCGCCCACTTCAATAATACAGATTTCAGCCCCGCTGTCCTTTGCAACTTTGCGGATGCGCTCTTTAATCTCGTTGGTAATATGGGGTATAATCTGGACGGTTTTCCCGAGATAATCACCGCGGCGCTCCTTATCAATAACACTCTGGTAAACCTTTCCTGTCGTGATGTTGTGGTCACGTGTAAGTTCAATATCCAGGAAACGTTCATAGTTGCCAAGGTCAAGGTCAACCTCGCCGCCGTCCTTTAGCACAAAAACCTCGCCGTGCTGGTACGGGCTCATGGTTCCTGCATCGATATTAATATAAGGGTCAATCTTGATTGCAGTTACTTTGAATCCCCTGTTTTTCAGGATACGACCCGTGGAAGCAGCAGTAATTCCCTTACCGAGCCCGCTCATTACACCGCCTGTGACTACGATGAATTTCATGTCTCTTTTAGAGGCAGGCATGGGGCATATATTTATTGGATTTCTGGCAGTATTTTCAATATAATTTTAATTTCATGATGTAAGCGTTTTCACCATCGTAATAATACCGCTCGGTGATTCCGCTAACGTAAAACCCCTGCCGTTCATAGAACCTTTTCGCCCTTACGTTACTCTGGCGTACTTCCAGTACGATTTCTGAAACCCTGCTAAGATTGAGACGGAGGTTAATCTCTTTCAATAAAGCGCTTCCAATTCCCATATTCTGGTAACCCGGATCTACGCCAAGGGAAAAAATCCGCCCTATATCTTCCGATACACGGTATCCTACCACAAAACCTGCTACAATACTGTTAACTTCAGCAACAAGGAATCCTTCCGAGCATGTTTCGTAGAATTTCATGTAATAGAAAGGGTCATGCTCATTGAATACTTTTTGTTCGATTTCAATAACACTTGCGAAATCATCCGGCTGGAATTTCCTGATAGTTATCAATTTTTTCACTGTTTACGATTTAAATAACAAGAAGTTTGCGCTTCC
>PGYG01000073.1:9516-12455 GCA_002839545.1 Candidatus Methanoperedentaceae archaeon HGW-Methanoperedenaceae-1 | reverse complement strand
TTAAATTGGCTAATTTTTTGTAACTGTCAGATTGGTTTTCTCGCTAAAATAGTAGACATTCCCGATGAATGGGATTTTTTAACTGTCAAAGTAGGGATAATTAATTTTAACCATTATTTTTGCACCACCATCTCACCCACCACCGCTTCCATCAATTCTGCGCGGTCTGCTTTTGATTGCGCCATTATAATTTCAATCTACAAGATAGCGGTCAATATCAAGAGAACCATGGAAAACGCCGAGAATATCGATATTTTCATCAGGTTTTATTAAATAAGCGATACGGTAGTGCCCATAAAGCAGAATACGTATGTGATATAAATGATTGCGGTTGTAACAATATCCAGATTCGGGAAATTCTTTTAAAATCTGGACCTTGTTGTAAATGGATTCAATGGTTTGACGTGCAGCTTCTGGATTGTCTTTTGAGATGTAATCGTAAATGTCATGAAGCCATTGTTCGGCTTCATAAGTCCAGTTTAATTCTACCATGAATGAATGCGACGCCCCATTTCCTGGTTGGAAACTGTCCTTCCCTGTTTAGAATCAGCAAGTCCCTGTTCAATCATTTTGTGGAAGGCTAACTCCTTGAGGATTTCATCGTATGAACTATCATCCGGTTGATTGTGTATGATATGAATCATCTGTTCTTTTACTGAATCCATGATAATTTCTAATGCCTTCTATCAATTTCTATTTTGTGGTTATGAAACGTTGCCTTCATAAAGCGCCATTATTTTATAAAATTAACTAAATTAAAATCCGGCGCGGTCTGCCTGTGACTGCGCCGGTTTTGTTTCCAGTTCATCACAGAGCATCATTGATTTACTCCGAAATAAATTCCAAACCCATCTTTTTTATGCTTATACGAACCATAAGAAACTCTGGAGCACTAAATGGTAAACCCTGCTAAATTAATACTCGGATGCCTGTTCGGCAAAAAACCAAGAATAGCTGAGAGTTTACAAATCAGCCCTGTCAAACTAAAAGCAGACCACTACAAGCTGGCAGAAATTGTGCCTTATTTCCTTGTCGCCTCCATTGAAGTTGGAAACACAACAACCAAATGCATCCTGACAGCCACTGATATGAAAGACGGGCGGGCGTGGCTTGTAAACAAGGTTGTTAAAATGACGCGCGATGTCAGGAAACCCAAACCTGATGAACGTATTTTCGGCACTACCTTAAGCGGTGTATCACTAACAAGGGAATCCATTACCGAACTTGTCAGGGACACGCTCCTTGAAGCCCACAAGCAGGTCAACCTTGATATTAAGACTGACCTTGATTTTGCTGTCAGGTCAACAGGCGTTGTAGCAGGATTTTCGTCCCCCCATGAAGTAGGTGAGTTCATAAAAGCCCTTGCAGACGGCTGCCTTCTTGCAGGAATCCCGCCAAAAAAGATGGTTCCTGCCATGACAATAGACCATGTTCCTGCAAAGTTCCGGTCACACACACTTATTGACAAAGTAATGTTCAACGGCGCAGTTGGCGGAGTCCTTCCGCCTCTTGGCTCGACAGGTGTTGAAATAGTAGCCAACGAGATGGAAGGTGAGCTTTCAACAGCAGGCATCAAGGAAGGTGCAAAATGGGCAGGTGTTGATTTCAGGAATCCTGTGTTTTCAATGGACTTCGGGACTACGCTGAAAGGTCGTATCACAAACGATGAAATTCCATATGCAAGAACCGTGGGGAACCTGTGCGGTTATGCAGGCGCAATCCCTGATGCAATAATAAAGGGAACCGGACTTGTTGACAGGAGATTCGGGGCAGCTCTTGATTTATCCGGCAAAGGAAAGGAGCGCAGGATATGGCTTACAAAATCCGGCGTGATAGAAAATTACGCAAAGCAGGTTCATGAATTGATTTCAATAGAGATTGTTCCTGATAACGTGGAAAAATACGGAAGCGTTCCGGTAAGCCCGAAAGCTGCAAGGGATATTGGCGTAACCCTGCTTGGCTGCGATGTTGGCGATAACGGAAGCAGAATGGGTGAGTTAACAGAGCTCGGTGCGCAAATTTATTCAAAACATGGTCTTAAGACAATGTTTGCAACACTTGACCTTGTTTCTGCCATGATGGTATCCCGTCTTGTGAAGCTGGCTTTAGAGTATGAAATTATTTCAGGGAAAACAACGATCGGGTTAACCGGCAGGGCTGCTATCACGGGCTGTAAACCGTATCTTATATTAAAGGAAATCAATAAACTAAAGGTTTATGATAAACCGAGGGAACATGTGGTATTCGTGGACGACGGGCTTGCACGTGGTGCTGCTGTCATGGCGCGCTGCATGAACTCCATGGGCACGCCAAAAAATCCCATAGGCGGCATAAGGGGCGGTGCGTGTGTCCTGAGCCAACGTATCGCGTATCATAAGAAAAAGCGGGAAGGAGGTATGGTTTGAGGGCGCTTCTTTTTATGGGATGCCCACAGGTTCCTGTGCAGACGCCTGCCGTGCTGGATATTGCCAGTTCGCTGAAACTTGAAGGAATTGAAGTCACTGCTACTGGTAATAAGGCTGCACTCAGTCTTGTAAGGGGCTGTGACCCTGAAAAGCATTACATCACGAAAATGACAGACCTTGACCGCTGTATTGCAGATATTGCCGAACATAAGACGGATTACGACCTGTGTTTTGTGTTCATCCATAATGACAGCGGTATCGTGTACCTTGAAACGCTGAAGTCCCTTTCAAAAGCAAAAACGGTTGCTGTGATTTTCGGGAAAAATATCGAACCGCTTGTAAATGCCTGCGGAAATTCTGTTGTGGTTGCTGCAAAGGCTGAGCATAATTTCACGCCTCTTCGGGCAAAAATACGGGAGGTGGAGTCATGGGCTGCATTGACGAAATGAGCTATGAGATACTTCTTCCCAACAGCGGGTTCAGGGAATGCGCTGATTTTATTAAGAAAAACTTCAAGGAAGTGTATTATGTTCC
>PGYG01000073.1:7027-9503 GCA_002839545.1 Candidatus Methanoperedentaceae archaeon HGW-Methanoperedenaceae-1 | reverse complement strand
AATGATGACGTAATACTTACATACGTCAAGCCGTGCCACGGGAGTTTTGTTCTGAAGATTCCGGGAAAGGAGGAAGTTGCGAGGTTGAGGAGGGGAAAGTGAGTGGAGTGAAGGGTGTGCAGAAAAAAAATTAAATTGAATGCCAGCCCGTACCCTCACATTTAGGATAATGCTTGCATACCCACTCACCACTTTTTGGATCTCGCTTTATTTCGTTTTCCTTATAGGTTTCACCACAATGTTTACAACTTACATGCTTTTCTGATTTTAAATTCGGATGAAAAGGAGGTATTGTTCCCTCTTTACGTGATTTCATATCCTCAGATTGCTTACTTCCAGGTATCATAATACCAAACAGATTACTTTTCAACCTTAAAAGCATTAGTACACCAGCAGCTTCATTTTCCCATTACAAATAAGATAGGTTTATCAAAAGTTAGTTAAGTTATTCCCTTGTCTTTGGCAAAAACGGTGTAAGCCACCCGACAAACGAATCCATGCTCCTCTTAAAGTGTCCATGTTTCCCGAAACCCGGCAAAGTCCAGCGAAAACTATATAAACAACGTTCGCCAATATACGCATGTTCGTAAATCAACGAACTGGATAAGCGGGTACATTTTTAACGATACCACCCACTCCCCTTCCCGCTTATCTTACCCTCCTACACAACATTTGAAAAACAGCTGGCATATTCTATTTTTGGCTGGCTGCGTATTAATTCGAAACATTTATAATGAATAATATAATAGTTCGATGAAAACTAATCCATAGTAGTTTTTTAATGGTGATTTCACTTTAATAGGAGGAATATAATATATGGTATTAGATTTAACCATGAGTCTGGCTGTATTGTCACTTATGGGAGTTCTTGCAACCATTGCGGGTGCCCTTGAAGATTTAGAATCTGACGTGGGCTCGCAGAGCAATCCGAATTCCCAGGTTCAATTAGCCCCTCAGATGAGTTTTTTGCATAGGATATATAACAAAGCAATTTCAGGTGAACCTGTAAGCAATGGTTTTTCAGCAGTCGTCTCAGGTATAGTAGCAGTTGTGCTGATAGATTCAAAGATTTACGCAATAACGTCAATAGCCATCGGCGCTTTAGTCGGCGCGCTTGTGCTGGGCGTATTTGCAACCACTTCCTTTGCCGGAAGGGTATCCAGCATGAAAAGGTTCAAACAGCCGCTATACATGGATATTATGAGGTACACTACACCGACAATAATCGCCCATAATTTTATCATGAATTTCTGTCTTGTCGCACTTGCCTATATACAATACGCGATACTCGGACATCCCTTTTCAATTCCATTCCTGGCATTGATATGGGGAATTGCAGCAGGGGCGGTAGGTTCCTCTGTCGGTGATGTCCATTACGGCGCAGAGCGTGAATTCCAGAACAGCGAATTCGGAAGCGGTCTTAATACATCACTTTCCGGGCAGATTGTCAGGAGAGCCGAATCAGGACTGCGCAACAGCATAGATAACGTCTGGTTCTGTGCAAAGTTCGGAGGACCAGCAACAGGTATAGCATTCGGTCTTACCGTATTGCTCAGCAGCTGGCCTACAACCGTACTTGGTTACAACTGGACTGCGGTTTTAGTTGGTTTTGGGATTGTGGTTTTAATGGCAATAATCCACAGGATTGTAGAGCTTAATATCAGGAAAGCATACGGACCTTATAAGGATGTTAACGGAAAAGAGGAGGCAGCAGTATAATGGCAGAATTTTTATTACTTGACCCTCAAATGCTGATGAATGTTCTCCTGATAGCTATCAGCGGGACACTTATCTGTATAGGTGTGCACTTTGTTCCTGTAGGCGGAGCGCCTGCTGCAATGGCGCAGGCAACAGGTATCGGGACAGGGACAGTGGAACTTGCAGCAGGTTCAGGACTTGTCGGCTTGATAACAGCAAGTTACATGTATGCCAATGTTCCGGGTGCCTCAATGGCACTGGTACTGGCGGCAGGAGCAATGGGTTCTATGATATTGATTGCAAGCGCCATGTTACTTGGCGGATTGGTATATGCATACGGCGTAGGAATACCATTTGCATCAGCCCAGGTAAAGCGTGACCCGATAACAGGCGATTCACAGGAAGAGTATATGTCAAAAGGAACGCAGGGACACGGTATTCCAACAGTGAGTTTCGTAAGCGGAGTAATCGGCGCAGCGTTAGGCGGCATCGGCGGTTCCATGATATATTTTGTTCTTGTCGGACTATACAGCGGTGTTGATAATATTGTACTCAGCACAAACGCTGCTGCGGTAGCAGGCGTGTTTGCCATGGGTGTTTATTATGTCAATGCGGTTGTTCCCTCATACGGCGTGGGAGGCACAATTGAAGGATTCCATGATGCAAAGTTCAAACGTGTTCTTCCGAAAGATGCCTTTACAAGTTTCATCATAAGCCTGCTTGCCGGAGTACTGGCAATATTGATTGCAGGAGGGGTGTAAATATGAGCGAAACAGAT
>PGYG01000073.1:0-6845 GCA_002839545.1 Candidatus Methanoperedentaceae archaeon HGW-Methanoperedenaceae-1 | reverse complement strand
GGCTGGTTTGCCCAGCACGTAATCAAGATGAACATACCTGTAATGATAAGCGGCATGACCGAAATCGCAGCCGCGGGTTCCCTTATAATCGTGGGATTCTCTTCAGCAGCAACCGGAAGTTACATGTTTAGCACATTAGTGGAGAATATTTTCAAAGACGGTATAATCCTTGTTGTTTTCTGGATGGGAGCAATGGCAATATTGCATCCGTTCAATGCTACGCTTGGACCAGATGAAAAACAGAGGAGGACACTGTATCTTGCAGTATCGACAGGAGCTGTTACCATGACAATAATCGGAATAGCATCCACGATGATTATCCATTCAGCCGGATTAATCACAATGGTAATCGGATTAGTCCTGTGGCTTGTGTTCTATAAGAAATTCTGGGACGAGGTCTATAAGGATTCTGCATCAGTAGTCGGGACAGGATTGATTCCGAAAACGGAGGCATAAATATGAGTCATATTAGAGTAGTACCCGAACTTCACCTGATATTAAACCCTGCCACCGGGGTAATTGCAGAGGAACGGGAAGATGTTGTTGAGTATTCACTGGATGATGTGGTAACACAGCTTGGTGAACTGGATAAGATAGTGACAGACATGATGAACCAGCTTTCACCCACAGCACCCCTGCTTAACTCATTCCCTGGCAGGGAAAATGCTTCATACATGGCAGGAATAGTTACAAACGCATTTACCGGCGCGATAATCGGGCTTTTGATATCTGCTTTGTTGCTGGTTATTATGATGGTAGGAGGCATGTAAATGGCGAATAAAGTTAAACCGGCAGAGGGATGGCCAGTTGTAAAAGGCGAATATGAAGCAGGCAGTCCTGACAATCCGGTTGCAGTAACCACATGCGGTTCACATCTTAAAGGTGCGGCACAGATTGCTGCTGGCGCTGCAATTACAGGACCGCATAAGACAGAAAACCTTGGTATAGAGAAGATTGTCGCAAACGTAATATCCAATCCGAATATTCGCTTCTTAGTTGTAGCAGGCGCGGAAGTAAAGGGTCACATATGCGGTGAAGCATTAGTTATGCTTCACAAGAACGGGCTTAAGGATAACAGGATTGTCGGAGCAACAGGAGCCATACCATACATTGAGAACCTCTCAGATGAAGTGGTAGAGAGATTCCAGAAGCAGGTTGAAGTAATAGATATTGTCGGTACGGAAAATGAAGGTACCATCGTTGCAAAGATAAAAGAGCTTGCAGCGAAAGACCCCGGAGCTTTTGACGGCGAACCGATGATTGTGGAAGTCGGCGAGAAAGAGGAAGAAGCTGAGGCAGGCGGCGTTAAGCCAATGTCAGCGGAACTTGCAAATATCCAGGCGAGAATCCGCGGTATCCAGCACCAGACCGTCGAAATTGGCAACCTGAACAAACTTATGTCAGGAATTTATGCAGGTAAGATAGAAGGTATAATGATCGGATTTGTTTTAACCCTGGCAATCCTTGGATTGATACTGACAATATTCGGAGGTGCGTAAATGACAGATAAAGAACAGGAATACGGCAACGGTGTGCCCACGGTAATAAAACCCTCAATGGCAGTGATTGAATCACTGGTTGAAGATATGCGCTATCGTGGTCAGCTTATTGCAAGGAACCAGAAACTGGAATCCGCAGTAGGTGCAACAGGAGTAATCGGTTTCGCACTTGGTTTCGTTATTGTTGTGCTGTTGATTCTCGGTCCAAAGGTAATGGGGGTATAAAATGGCAGAAAAAGTCCCTGTAGTAATAGTTGATCCTGCAGATTATAAGGAGGTATTGCAGAAACTGGATGAGATTGAAGAAAAGATTGAGTTTACCAATTCTGAAATAAACCAGAGATATGGTAAGAAGATCGGGAGAGATATTGGTATATTGTATGGAATAGTGACCGCACTTATTATAGTCCTGGCATATCTGTTACTCATGCCGGTATTTGTGAGGTTATAAAGTTCCGTAAAATAAATGAGGTGTTAAGATGTTTAAATTTGACAAGAAACAGGAAGTATTTAAATTCGGCAATATAAATGTCGGTGGGCAGCCTGGTGAATACCCTACAGTCTTGGTCAGTACGATGTTTTACCTGAAACATAAGATTGTTTCTGATGAAGACAAAGGTATTTTTGATAAGGATAAAGCAGAAGCACTCTGGAAAACCCAGGAAATGATGGGTGATATGACAGGTCTTCCATACATCAACCAGATTGTGGGAGAAACCCCGGAAGCGATTAAGAATTATATCGACTGGTTTGTTGACATCTGTGATGATGTTCCTTTCCTTATTGATTCGTCAGACGGTCATGTAAGGGCAGAAGCTGCAAAATATGTCACGGAAATTGGTGTTGCAGACCGTGCAATACACAATTCCATCAATGCAAGCGTTGGTGCTGAGGAAATAAGGGTACTTAAGGAAAGCAAGCTTGATGCGGCAATTGTTCTTGCATTCAATGCAACTGACCCCAGTGTTGCCGGCAAAATGCAAATCCTTGAAAAGGGCGGCACCGGACAGGAGAAAGGTATGCTTGATGTTGCAAAGGATTGCGGTATCAAAAGACCGCTTATTGATGTTGCAGCAACCCCTCTGGGCGCAGGCTCAGGCGCAACAATAAGGTCAGTACTTGCAGTTAAAGGAAAACTCGGACTTCCTGCTGGAGGAGGTTTCCACAATATGGCTTCCGCATGGGACTGGATGAAGAACTTCAAGAAAACAGACCCTGATGCAAAAACAGAGTCATGGCCTCCTGTGGACATAGGCACAAACCTTGTAGCACAGATTATGGGTGCAAATTTCCTTCTTTACGGTCCGATTGAGAACGTAAAGCGTGTTTTCCCTGCTGTTGCAATGGTTGATATCATGCTCGGTGAAACAGCAAAAGACCTTGGTTTGAGCGTACTTGCAGAGAACCATCCGTTAAACAAGTTGGTGTAATTTTTACACCATTTTTTCCTTTTTTTCTTTAGATCAGGGCTTTTTTGGTAATTTTGTCATTACCACAACAAAGAATTTAACACATCATGGTTATTGGAGATAAACTTACAATTTAGCCATGTGGTAATTTATGGAAAATTTATTTATCCAGTTAATCATTCTCTTATTTTCACTGGGTGTATTGATTTATTTCTCTGATAAATTAATCGATGCATCTGTCAGGCTTGCAAGGGCGTCTGGCATATCTGATGCTATCATCGGTCTGACACTGCTTGCATACGGCACTTCCATGCCAGAATTAACTGTTTCATCCATATCCTCAATCGGGTTACATCCTGAGCTTGCAATATCTAATGTCATGGGTTCAAATATTGTAAATATCTCCCTTATTGTAGGGCTTGCTGCATTTATCCGCCCGTATTCCATCAAAGAAAAAAAGCTGGTAAAAAGGGATAATTATGTCATGGTTTTATCCACCTTCCTGCTGGTATCCATGTTGTTTTTCCTTAACGGGATACCCCGTATTGCCGGAATGATAATGATGTTGTTTGTTGCAGGGTTCACATATTATGTCATAAAACATGATAGAGCCCAGCACAAACTGAAAAAAGACACAACAATTTCAAAAAAGAAAGAATGGGGTATAATATTTGTTTCTCTTCTTGCGGTCGTTGCCAGCGGGAGATTTGCTGTGGATTCAGCAGTCTCAGTGGCTACAGGGTTTGGTGTGACAGAATGGGTGATAGGTGCTACCGTAGTTGCCCTTGGCACATCCCTTCCAGAACTGGCTGTGAGCATAACTGCTGCAAAGAAGGGGTATTTTAGCATGTCCCTCGGTAATATTGTCGGTTCAAATATTTTCAATATTCTCTGGGTTTTAGGATTTTCAGCTTCAGTGAGCGCACTTACGGTTGATTTCAATATGATTAAATGGGACAGCCTGTTATTAATTGGTGTAACCCTAATGTTTGCTTATCATCTTGTCAGGGCAAGGTTTTCGAGGGTAACAGGCATTGTTTACATGGTGGTATATGCCTGCTATGTCGTTTATCTTCTGGCGTATTAAGTAATTATTAGATGAACTTTTATTATAACAAAACTATTGTGGTAACTTGAGGTAAGATGAAAACAATACTGTTCGACCCGTTCTCAGGCGCATCCGGCGACATGGTAATATCAGCCCTTATCGACCTTGGGGCAGATACCGGGAAAGTAAAAAATGCAATGGAACATACAGCTTATGTCAGTGTTGATATTTCAAGAACCGATAAAATGGGAATATCTGCAAGCTCTGTCAGGGTCTCTGCTAAAAAAGACACAAAACTCTCATTCAACGAAATTATTGAACGGATAAGCTCCGCTAAACTCCCAGAGGCTGTGGAATCTGATGCTGTATCAATTTTTAACATAATCGGGAATGCCGAATCAAAAGTTCACGGTGTTCCCCTCGCGCAGCTTCATTTCCATGAAATCGGGCAGGAGGACGCAATTGCAGATATTGTAGGCGCATGCACGGCGTTTCATGACCTTGACCTTGTTCATCACAGGATTTACTGCAATACAATATCTGTTGGAAGCGGTTTTGTTGGTTTTTCCCACGGGAAATTCCCGGTTCCCGCACCTGCCACTCTTGAAATTTTGAGGAAATATTCCCTTCCATGGCAGCAAGGACCAGTTGATACTGAGTTGCTTACTCCAACCGGGGCAGCAATACTGGCACATTTTGTAAACGAGACCGGTAATATCCCGCCAATGAAAACAGAAGCCACTGGTTACGGCGCTGGTATGAAAGACACTGCTGTCCCGAATGTATTGCGTGTAATATCGGGTGAAATCGATGATGCACTCATACAGGACAGAATCGAGATGCTTGAGACAAATGTTGATGACGTTACAGGTCAGGTACTTGGCAGCCTTATTGAAGAGTTATTAAAATCAGGTGCGCTGGATGTTGCGATTCTGCCAGCCACTATGAAAAAAGGACGAAGCGGACATCTCATAAAAGTGATAGTAAAACCCGGCGATTCAGGCAGGATAGCACGTAAAATAATAGAGGAAACAGGCTCGCTTGGCGTCAGGACGATACCTGTAAAACACAGGCTTACTGCA
Source organism: Candidatus Methanoperedentaceae archaeon HGW-Methanoperedenaceae-1 (assembly GCA_002839545.1). Lineage (GTDB taxonomy): Archaea > Halobacteriota > Methanosarcinia > Methanosarcinales > Methanoperedenaceae > Methanoperedens_A. The sequence continues at coordinate 1,807 of PGYG01000073.1, read as the reverse complement.
AAAAGAGAGATGAATGAAATTGAGCTTGAAATAAACGGGAAGACATACAAGGTAGCTGCCAAGAGCGCGCGGGATTTGCACGGGACTCTTTTGAATATATCCGCAGAATTCGATGATTGTAAAAAAGCATCCCGTGATTCAGGAATTCCGGTGCGTGATGTAATACGAATGGCAGAGGAAAAGGCTCGCAGGTTATTATCCTGAATCAATACATTCTTAAAAAGCCGGCAGCATCAGTCAAACTCGAAATCAATATTATCGATGTATATCTGATTCATACTCCATTTGTAATAATTGAGGTGGACAAACAGCCCTATTACTATTAACAGGTAACTGAAAATATAAATAGAATCAAGAAGCGACCCTGTGTGGAATTCAGCGCGCAGGTCCTGGTGTGATACCTTGCTAAGTATTTCAAAGACATAGTCCCCTATGGTGCTGATAATAATCCCTGTAATAACGATAGTAAAAGTGATACTTTCCCGATTATCTTTTTTAGACTGTTTCCTGTACAGGAATATAATCGGAATCAGCATAAGGACTATTGCATTGTCTATTATGCGGAAAAGTATCTGGGTCAGGACTTCAACCGTGAACTCAAGCCTGTAATTCAGGAGGAAATAGAAGATTGTAAAATTTCCCAGTACAAACATGAAAAATACGACAAACCATTCTTTTCTCTGGATGCTTGTGAAGTCCGTTATTTTCAATATGTTAACACATGCAGTAATCAGGAGTATATAGGCAATACCTGCTACGATTAGTGATATGTATGGGCGTGGACCGAAAAGATCATAAAGTATAATCCAGAATGTTTCAAGGTTTGCCAGGAATAAGAACAGTATAAAAACACCAAGGTAGATAAAAACCTTCCTCAGTTCCCGCTCATAGCCCAGCCCCACCTTAAGGGACAGCAGGAATGCAATAAAAAGAGCCGCAAGCATGAGAAGTACAGTATAAATCCCGGAAATACTCCTGGGCAGTATTAACGCGGTAACTGATAACCCGAAAATAATTAATAATGATATCTTCAAGAATGATCCTGGATTCATTAATGATAGATTAAACCGATTGGATTTAAGTTTTTTGAGTTCTTACGATAAGAACAGACAATGCTATAAAAACAACGACAAATCCGATAATCCCTGCTTCCGGTCCGTAGCTGCCGCCTGTCACCCAATCAGGTCTTGTATAACTTATTTTCAATATCCCATCCTGGATACTGGAAAGTGTGAAGATGTGGTACTGTAAAAAATTCCATGCCAGATGGAATCCGACTGCTGATAACAATCCGTACTTGAGGTACATTATTGACATGATAGTGCTGATTAACACTAATATTATGAAAGCCATCATTCCTCTTGTGATATCAAGATGATAAAATCCAAATGACGGGATATGTAAAGCTGAGAACATTATGGAATTAAGAATAATCGCAGACTTGAGCCCCATCCCATTGACAAAATTTTTAAGGATATAACCCCTGAACGAGATTTCCTCAGAGAACGCAACAAGGGTCTGGAGAGAAAGGAAATATAAGAAAAGCTTCCAGTCTATTTTATAACCCTCGACTATTACCCAGCCTGCAAGTATCTCCAGCACAAACACTGTGCTGATAAGAACCGCACCTATTCCCATGCCCCTTTTGAAGTTACTGCCCCAGAAAATACCTTTGTTTATGCGTAAAACCACCACGATAATAATTATATAACCTTAACTCCGCCGAAATAGGGCATAGGTTAACCTAATATTTCCATTTCTTCTTGCACGCACTCGATTCCCTCCAATAACTTTATATATTATTATT
>PGYG01000072.1 GCA_002839545.1 Candidatus Methanoperedentaceae archaeon HGW-Methanoperedenaceae-1 | reverse complement strand
GCAAAAAAACTTGGCGCTGCAAAAGCTACACTGCTTGATTACAGTACAAGCGGTGATACTACTGGTGATTTATCAGGTGTTGTGGGGTATGCCGGGATAATCGTGGAATAACGCATGATAATACACATCCGGTAGTTCCTCAATGCAAAACCCGGAACTTTCCCCATCGATGCTTTTATTTACTTTCACCTTAAATAGGAGTTAGGTGGAAGTATGGTATCTGAACCAGAAGAACCTTTTATAAAAATAATAAATGAACCCCTTAAATCGAAAAACCCATTAGTTATCGGGGGATTTCCCGGCATAGGTCTTGTGGGGAATATATCATGCCAGCATATTATTGAAGAACTCGGGATGAAACATATCGGCTCAATTGATTCTAAATACTTCCCACCGGTTGCGGTCCTTTTCAATGGTATTGTTTTTATGCCGGTGCGTATTTACGAGGATGCGAAAAATGAGATTGTTGTTGTAATATCTGACATACCAATACATCCCACAGCATCTTATGACGTGAGCAGGGCGCTGGTTACCTGGATAAAATCCATTAATGCCAAACATCTTGTTTCCATAGCAGGTATTGCTACAACAACAGGCGAGAAGAAGGTGTTCGGGGGAGCCACAAACCCTGAAATGCTGGAACTTATAAAGGATAAGACGGAAATATTCCAGGTAGGGACAATATCAGGTATATCCGGCAGTATTATGACAGAATGTTTCCTCAAGAAGATGCCTGCCATAAGCCTCCTGGGTGAAACCGGGGGACCAAACCCTGACCCGAGGGCTGCTATCGAAGTGCTTAATGTCATAAATAAACTGTTTAGTTTATCTATTGATACTGAGAAATTAACAGCAGAGGCTGAGTCTATCGAGCATGAACTCTCAAAACTTGCAGAGCAGGTACAGACTACTGAAAGTTCGCAGAGTACAGGAAAAGAGTACCCGATGTACGGGTGAGCTTATGAAACACATTATGTTACAGGTGATTTTATGAAATATATTGTGTTGAGCGGGATATCCCCGTACGCATTAAAGGAACTCGAAAATAATAAGGTGAAGACAATCGAGGTCAGAAGCCCGAATAATTTCTTTTCCGTACTTATGGTGAATGTCGGCGATACAATATTCCTGACATCTGCAAGCCTTTTTGATTTAAGGCAGGGTACTGCTGGTGTTACTGCTGCTGTTATTGGAAAAGAGATTTCAACACACAGGCTGGTACACAAGATGGAGGAACTTTACGAGGAAGCCGAGGTGCAGATAGCACGCCTCCAGCTACAGGTTAAAGGGCATGCAAGAGTGCGCCGTGCTGAATGCTGCGCTTTTGATAAGGCTACTGTTGTGGATGCAGAAGAAGTACGGTATTTTGAAGGAAGATAATTTACGTCTATTGATATTGAAAAATGCCGGGTATAGTATTAAAAAGTAATTGAAGATATGCTAAACCGCATATCTTCCTGCAAAACCAGTTATCTATTTTATGGGCGTTAGCACGTGTTGTGCTTGATAGCCTTAACGTGGCACGCATCTACGCAGGCGCAGCATTCGATGCAGTCATCCACGCGTGTTGCATGTGACTTGCCGTCCACGATGTCAAATACATCTACCGGACAGACAGCAGCGCATTCCCCGTCCCCGTCACATTTGTCTTCGTCTATCTCAATTACGACTATTCCTTCATATTTTTTTACTGCCATGATTTATACTCCTGTATCTGGGTAATGTTTTTATTATTGCTTAAATGTTTTTGGTCGGGCAGGCAGGGAGTATCTATTTTTTTAAGATATTACCACTCATCTCAAAACCCGATAATATCAGCATACATCTTTTCCGTATCCAGTATCGCAATTGTTCTTTTCCCTGTCAGGTATCCGCATCCTTCTCCGGGGTTTATTACCAGCGCAGAGCCTACTTCTGTCACTTGCGGATTGTGGGTATGACCCCTGATAACAACATTATAAGTGGCGCTTTTTGCGAGTGCATCTACGAACATTTCGTCTTTTCCGTGGTACAGGGCAATTTTAATTCCCCCGACATCAAGTTCTCCAGAGTCACCCAGTATTTCCACACCCACCTCCAGGGCTTTTTCCTTCATGAAATCCCTTTCCCCGTCAACATTCCCGAAAACCCCCACAAGTCTTGCCTTTGCACGGGCAAGCCTTACCATTGAGAAAGGGGCGTTCCAGTCACCCGCATGTATAACCAGTTCGACCCCTTCCCTGTCAAAAACCTTCACAGCCTCATCGATTGCCGGCAGGTTATCGTGCGTGTCTGAAATAATACCGATTTTCATATGTTACAACCATACTCAATATACGATATAAAATCGTCAGGTTTGGTCAGTATTTACGTGTAAACCTGCCATTGTCAATACGGCAAGATGAAACAGTTTCACCATCGCATACAAAAACCTTACCAGAATAGTTTTCTGGAAGCTGGTGGAGGTTCGAAAGTTTAAGTTTCTCCCCCATCTGCTTGATTATCCTGATATAGCTTTGTAGTTTTTTTATTTCATACCTCTTGAGCACCAGTCCGATTTCAGCGGCGCAGTTTTCGGTTAATTCTTCGTTTCCTTTTTCACAATGCATGATATCAACGCCGCATCTTTCGTCCGTGAAAGTATATGGTGCATTTGTTGTTGCTGTAAAAGGCGCAGTTTTGTGCCTCATCCCGCCTGAGTATCCATCCGATTGCCCACACAGTATTTCCGCACAAAATGCAGGAATACCTGTCAGGTTCTGCGACTTCATGCCATTCCATACCGGTTTTTTTGATTATACGCCTGATGTCACCAGGGAAAACCGAAACAGCATTAGATGGTCTGAATATTTTTTCTGAAATCCTGATTTTGAAATTCTCTGTGCAGCACCAGCCGCAGCGCATGCAGGAAGAACCTTCACTCCTGATTCTTTTTGCAAACACAGAGGAATCCGTATGGATGAGATGTTCAATCCTGCGCCTTAAATAGGCAGTGTCCATGGATAAATATCGTTTGGACTGTGATATAAAACCTTTCAGGTATTGAAACCTTAATGTGTAGTCCCGAAACCTTAACCGGATGATATTAGTAACGAATAGAAAATGTTTTCCCCATAATATATGTGGCATCTATAACTATTTATTATGTAGATTTGGGGTGAATTTGGGTATAATTCTGGAAAATTACTTTAAATACACAAGTATATTTTAAGTATAGAGGAACCCGAAACCTATCCTATCCTATCCATTAAAAATTTGACTTTTTTTGGTTCCTCACCTATCCTTTTTTAATAATACAGGACTACTTTTCATCCTTTAAACTTAATCCTGAATTCGGTTCCACCGTTCCTTATCATACTGATTTCACCCCTGAGCTGCTGTTCTGCCAGTATGGTTACAAGATGCAAACCCAGGGATTCCGTTTTCCTGAAATCAATATCTTCCGGAATACCCACACCATTATCACTAACTATAAGCTCAATATCGCCATCACCGGTTTCGTGAAGACCTATTGTAATTTTCCCGTCCGTACCATCAGGGAAAGCATGTTTTATGCAGTTCGTTACCAGTTCGTTTAGCATCAAGCCGAACGGGACTGCTGAATTTACACCCAGGAAAACATCATCCACAACCAGTTTTAATGCAATATGCCCGCCACTGCTTTTACCCGAGTAAAGAAGAGTGTTCGTCAGGTCCATGATATAATCTTTTATATCAATTTTTGTAAAGTCCCTTGACGTGTAAAGTTTTTCATGGACAAGAGACATTGAAAGTATCCTGTTCTGGCTTTCTTTAAAAATCTCGATATTCTTTTCATCGGTTATATATCCTGACTGGAGTCTTAACAGGCTGGATATTATCTGCATGTTATTCTTGACCCTGTGGTGGACTTCTTTTAAAAGGACTTCTTTTTCTTCGAGCGAGGCTTTGATTTTCTCCTCGTTAAGCTTGCGTTCTGTGATATCCCGCAAAATATCTCTTGAACCTATGACCTTATCATTGTCTTTTATTGCCGATGAATTGATTTCAACATCTATTATGCGCCCGTCTTTCCTTATAATCTTACCATTGAATTTCTCATAAAAACCAAATTTACTTAATTTCTGGAACTCAAGTTTAGCCATCATATGTTGTTCAGGTGGAATAATGTCAAATATGTTCATTTTCAACAGTTCTTTACGCTGGTAACCCGATACTTCCACTGCTTTTTTATTCACGTCTTTATAATTTAAATTTGAATCAAGGATAAAGATTGCATCATTTGCATTCTCGAATAAATCCCTGTATTTTAACTCGGATTGCTGCAATGCACTCCATGCCCATTTGCGCTCTGTAATGTCCCTGAATATTACTGACACTCCGTTAATGTTATACTCCATATCTTTCAGGGGAGAGATTGTCATACTTACATCCATGGTTGTAGCATCTTTGCGTTTGCATACAATCTCCCACCTGGGAACAACTTCCCCATTCAAGACCTTCTTTATGGTTTGGTTATAATCATCCACCATATCAGGGGAAACCAACAACGACTGGATATTTTGTCCTGCTGCTTCCCTGAAAGTCCACCCGAATACCTTTTTTGCAGCATAATTCCAGGAAGTTACTCTTCCTTCAAGGTCAGTTATCACTATCGCATCGTTGGCGTTATCAAACAGGTTACGGTACTTTTCCTCAGCCGCACCGAGAAGTTCCTGTTTTGCCAGTTCAAGCTTATCATGGTACTGTTTTATCCGAAGCAGAGATTTAATCCTTAAACTCAACTCATTAAAATCAACAGGCTTACTCAGGAAATCATCAGCACCTGCCTCTATTCCTTTAACCCTGTCCTTCCACTCATTAAGGGCTGTCACTGCCAGTACTGGTATGAATAAGGTTTTTTCATTGCTTTTAAGTTTGCTGCATACTTCAAAACCGCTCATTCCCGGCATCACTATATCTAAAAGTATAAGGTCTGGGCTGGTTTTTGCCACTTTTACCAGAGCCTCTTTTCCATTAAATGCAGTTACTACATCATAATCAGGAGATAAGTATGTTTCAAGCAGGTCAACATTCGATTGCTCATCGTCCACAACAAGTATTTTCGGTTTAGTCATACTTCAAGACACCATGATATACGCAATATAATATTAATAATATCCTTCATTTTTTAAGTTAGTACGATTTATCACAACACATATTATGCTTTTGTGTAAGCATATGTAAGTTTGAAGATTGGCGGTTTTTCCACCCCATACACTAATAGTTTTTTTTGCCGCCAATCTTAAATCTCCCTTAACTGAAATGCAATTAAAAAGTTCTCACGATTCTCACAACAGGCATTATGTTTGTGTGTAAGGATGTTTAATGTGAAGGTTGGCAGCCCTCCTATCCAAACCAATATACCAAAACCATTAAAACTATTTTTGCCGCCAACCTTAATTTTCATTAACTAATGAAATACTAATTTTACAACCTGTGTTTTCATCACCCGGTTCACCAGTATGTGATTCATGAATTACCCCGGGCAGTTCACCAAAAGCAAACACAATACAACCGTTAAACATACCTTTAATAAACGTACACCGTGTGATATCAGCTTTACCGGTTTTATCCTTTGCAGGGCATGTAATTATCCTGCCACTAATTAAATCACCGTTGACAGTTTCCCAGTTAATATCCAGTTTATGAAGTCCAACCATGTAATTCAGGAATTCGATAAATGATTTAGTATCCCATTTTTCTATCGTTTTTTCTTTTTCATAACTTTGTATCATCCTTTTACCAAAATCAAATCCAAGTGATTTTATAATATCCTCATCAAAAGGAATAAGAACAGGCAGGCTTTCTAAAACGTCTGTATCAAAATCGGCAGGAGAATCATTTATTTTATTAATGCCGCCCTGCGTTCTGGAAAATTTCTTTTCCTCAGGCACATGTTTTAATATTATCAGGTTTTCATTAACTTCAGGAAGGAATTTCTGCCCGTTCAAAGCGAGCAATTCAACGAATATATCAGCTAATTTTTTTATTCCCATTGACTCGGAAAGCCCGTGGTGGATAATAATGGACTTATCATCAACATCTATCATTTCAATAAGACCCATTGAACTGTAAAGTGGATACAGTTTTTTTATGAAATTTTCATGAGAAATGCTGCCTATGTGCGCTCCATAATACCTTTCAAAACAGCTTGTCATTTTTGGCAGTTTCCCGCCTGAAAGCAGCCCATCAAAAAAGTGTTTGGATATGGCTACCATATTGTAATCCATTTTACTATATAATTTTGTTAAAACATTCCAGAAACCAGGTTTTGAGTACATCACGGAAACCGCATCGTCCATATATCCAAGGTTTTCCGTTAAGTTTTTTAAAATCCATTCCTTTGTTCCCCTTACCATTTCCATATTCAATGAGTTGTTATTACCATAGATTTTCAGCACGCCGAGATTGAACTGCTTCATAGCAAATACGGCAATAACGCCTGCTATAAAACGGTTCATGTCAGGGTTCTTGCCAGTAAGTGTGATTAACGCCTTTGTAGGTCTTATGTCATCATCCGATTCGATTTCAACGGAGGTTTCCCAGTAAATTTCCCCGCCAAGCTCGTTTATGAACTTTTTCAAGGATGAGACTGATATAATCTCCTTCCCAAGAATATTATCTACAATTTCCTCATCAGGAAGCCTTCCAGAAAGATTTTTCAGCGACCAGGTAAGTGCTGCTGATGTGAGGTTCTGTTCTTTTTTCAATCCTGAAATCAGCCTTTTTACAGAATCAGGGTCTTGCAATGCTGCGTCTGCAAGCTCAATAACCTCGCGTATGGTTGCGCTCAGGTTGCCTTTATGTTTTTCCAGCAACGGCTCAAGTTTTTGCAAATACTCTTCACTTAAAGAAATATTCTTTCTCAGGGTCATGTTATCTATTTAATGCATTATCATTAACCCGTGTCATGCAATTCCGTGAGTTTTCTTTCATTTTTTTCATGTTTATTTATATATTTTATTCCGTGGATTTGAGGACTTTTTCAAATTATATTCGCATACTTATTTTTATTGTAAAAATAAATATACGAGTCTCAAACCTCCGCGGATTGTTATTTTAAAAATAATACAACTTCACGACTATATAGTTCCAGTTGTGAAAAAGTTGTGAATAATTACCCTGAAAACCACAGGGGAATAGGGGATACAGGAAAAAACAACACGTCTTTGCGGGTCTTATTCTTCCAGCCATCCAGCAAAATTCACAAGGGCGAGGTACCTGTGGGACAAGCTGTTCTTTTCCTCATCAGGCATTTCCCCGAATGTTATCCCTCCGACCTCAAGAATAGGGTCGTAACCGAAACCGCCGTTTCCACGTATCCCGCCCGCAATAACCCCTGCCACTTCCCCTGAAAAAACACGGGGTTCATATCCGGGTTTGCAGTAACCGATAACACACCTGAAAACCGCTTTCCTGTTAGTTTCCCCCTCCATAAGTTTCAGGATTTTCTCATTTCCCAGCGTATCGAATACATACGCCGAATACGGACCCGGAAAGCCGCCGAGTGCTTCTATAAAAAGACCGGAATCGTCCACCATAACCTCACAATTTAATTTGTTGGCAGCCCATTGCGCGCCGAATCCTGCGATTTTCTCAAGGTTTTCATCCTGGAGTTCAGGGTAGCCGCAGTTATTTTGCTCAACTTTTATCCCGATTCCAGACATTATATAGCTTGCTTCCGCGACCTTATGGCTGTTACCTGTTACAAATATGATTTTTCTCATGAATTTGCTATTTCTTTTGTTTTTTTCGTTCCAGTGTTTTCTTAATGAATTCGCGGTATTCCGGACTGATTTTCATAAGGACAAGTATAATCGTATAACGGAAACATATAAAAAAAGACATTAACCCGATTAAAAAACCAATGATGAGGATGAGCTTCGGTACAGTGGGCAGCGTGTTGATGTCAATCATATTTATATTTTGTATAAGTAACCCCTATTTATCGAGACCGAATTCCTTATGCAGCACCTGTACTGCTTTCTGGTCACCGTCTGCGCTCACGGCGAACGAGATATTATGCTGTGATGAACCCTGGCTAATCATTATAACATTGACGCCTGCTTTTCCGAGTGCGTTAAAAACCCTTCCTGCTACACCCGGCGTTCCTGCCATACCAGCGCCCACGACTGCGACGACTGATATATTCCTGTCAGGAGTAATATCCTTGATGATTCCATTCTTGAATTCGGATTTAATCGCTTTTACAGCCTTGTTAAGGTGGTTTTCGTCCACTACAATGGAAATGTTAGCTTCTGAGGAACCCTGGCTTATCATCACGATATTGACTCCAGCATTTGCAAGGGTAGTGAACACCCGTGCCGCCACGCCTATTGTCCCGACCATACCTGCGCCAGAGATGTTTATAAGAGCCACGTTCCTGATTACAGTTACGGCTTTCACGATGTCCTTACTCAGTCTCTCGTCTTTTACCACAAGCGTGCCTGGTGACTCAGGCTCGAACGTGTTTTTCACGCGTACTGGTATCCCGTGTCTTATGGCAGGTTCAATGGCTTTCGGGTGAAGTACCTTTGCGCCGAAATATGAAAGCTCCATGGCTTCGATATAGGACAGTACAGGTATTGGTTTTGCTTCAGGTACGATGCGCGGGTCAGTTGTCATGATGCCGTGCACTTCTTTCCAGAGCCATATCTCGTCGGCTTCAAGAGCTGCGCCGATTATGGAGGCTGTGAAATCAGAGCCGCCGCGTCCAAGGGTTGTGATTATACCTGATTCGGTCTGTGCAATGAAACCCGTGACTACAGGGATTTTATCAGGCAACAGTGGTCCGAGCCGTTCCTTCAATAGCGAATAAGACTCTTCAAGCGGGATTGCATTTTGGAAATTATCGTTGGTAATTATCCCTGCTTCACCGCCTGTCAACGATTCTGAACTTACGCCGATTGAATTAAGGGAACCGCATATGATTGGTGCTGCCAGCCGTTCCCCATATGATGAAATATAGTCGATTGACCGTGCAGTGAGTTCGCCGAGGTAACAGATGCCGGTGAGGGCTTTTTCCAGTTCTTCTATCCGCGAATCAATCTCATTTGATACGATTTCCACAATGCCGTTATTATTTATGGCTTCGTGGGCTGCCAGGTGATGCTGTTTCGTAAGGTCGGCGATAAATTCCTTTACAAGTGATGTTTTCCCTGTTTCCGAAGCTTCCGTGGCATTCTTAAGAAGGGCATCAGTTACGCCGCTCAGGGCTGATGTCACAAGAACAACTTCGTCTCCCCTGTCATGGAATTGCTTAGCAAGTTCTGCAACATGTTTGATACGCTTTCCATCACCTACAGAGGTGCCTCCGAATTTCATCACAAGTCTCATATGGGCTTTTCAATCGTTTGCTGTTCTATTAAAGATTGTGTAATCTTATCTGCGAGAAACATCTCCCCCTGATTCAAGATTACCTGTCCTTCTTCTTCTGTAAGAACAGAACCGCGCTGAGCAGTACTACAATTCCTGCCATAACACCGACACCAGGACATGCCTCTGACACGATGTCGCACCGCACTACTGCTATTTTCTTCTTTGGAATCTTGTCATCTGATATGATATTCACCTCGCGTTTCCAGATTTTCATATATCTGTCTTATAACATACAATAATTTGCTGACTGCAAATTTAGATTAAATCCAGTATTCAGGATAACTCCTGTTTTTTGCAATGTTATTTACTATCAAAGCTATTATGAGCATTATAATTGCTCCAATTGCCACCGGAATTATCACATAATTATAACCGAGTGCATGAATTTTATCACTTCCGATTACTGCTATCAACGCTGTCGCACCTCCCGGCGGATGGAGTGTTTTGGTCATGTGCATGCCTGCAATGGCAAAAGACACTGCAATTGCACTTGCAAGCCAGAGGCTCATTATGTGATTGTACACAAAAACCCCAATCATTGCTGATATGACATGACCGCCAATCAGATTTCTAGGTTGCGCAAGTGGACTTTTAATGGCCGCATATATCAGAACAGCAGACGCTCCAAAGCTTCCAATTATCATTGTTAAATCCGTGGTTTCAAGATATTGATAACTGATATATGCTACAGCAGCAATTCCTAAAAAACTTCCAAACCATGACCAGAATATTTCATCTGCGCCAACACCAGGAGGGCTTTTTGTACGCCCTTTTAGTTTTGTGATAAATTCACCAAGATTTATAGGGATCACGACCTCACCTTTTCGTATACCTTCACAATGTCAGCCCTGCTTACGATTCCCACAAGAGTATTATGTTCATCCACAACAGGAACGCGGTTTATCCCTCGTTTCCTGAATATATCAGCAACTTCAACTACCGTAGAATCGGGCATCACTGTGATGGCCGGAGAAGTCATCAGATCCTTCACATACAAAACTGATCTTTGCTTCTTGCTGTGGAATACATTCATAATGTCAAACAGACTGGACCTCGGTTTTCCTGTAAGAACTGATATTATGTCTGTTTCTGTTATTACTCCCAGCACTTTGTTATCCCGGTCTACCACAGGCATGCCGCTTATATGGTGTTCCCTAAACAGACCTACCGCCTCATCCAGCGTGGACTCCCCTCCTGATTTTATCACGGTTTCTGTCATAATGTCTCCGACTTTTGGACTCACCATTCTTTTTCTGGCATGTTCCAATGCAAGTGAATATATCTTTTTCAAGTCACCTGGAGTTACATCCATGTACTGATGCATATCCCTTAAAGCTTCAATAAAATCTTCCTCAGTGGGTTCCTGTAGCATGAGACATTACACCCCGATTAATAACTGCGCTGTTTTCCCGAACAGATACGCCTTATCCCAATCTGTGATATCAAGATCCTGTATTTTTTTGACCTCAGCGCACATATTAAGATATGGATAGTCCGAACCCATCATGATTCGATCTGCTCCGATCTTTTCAACAGCTTCTACTATTATTTTAGATTTTAGCATGGCTGTTGTTTGTACAATCACATTTGGACATGCAAGAAGTGTATGTATAAAGTTCCCATACATATGCGCCATGATAATCGCACAGTCAGGATGTAGTAAGGCGAACTTTTCCAGATCCTCAGGACGGGACTGGGCTTTGCCTGCATCGAATATCAGCGGTAGCCTGTATTCAGCTGCTTTTTCTGCAATTTTATCCAGATTGGTATTATCAAAGGTAAAGTCCTGTGCAGTGGGGTGAAGTTTTATTCCCTTCAGCCCAAGCTCATATATGCGGTCGAGTTCTGCAAGGGCTTGAGCCCCATCATTTGGATTCAACCGCGCAAAACCGATAAGTCTATCAGGATATTCTCTCACAGCTTTTGCTATGTGATCATTTGCCGCAGAGAAGGCATTATGCGGCTGGTTAAACGGGAATACCACAGCCTTTGTAATTCCACATACATTCATGTTTGAGATTAGTTGCACTTGTGTAAGGCTTTTTCCATCCCCCTTATCGGGTCCTCCAAGGTGTATATGTGCATCTATCATAACAATCATCTCGATTTAAAAAAGAAAAAATAAGGGGATATCCCCTTCATTTTCCGCTTACTTTCGTTATCTGCTTCCTGCTTTTCTCATATGCTATATTCACCATTTCTTTCTTGTTGCAAATACTGCTATTACCAGTAATCCCACTATAGAGAATATACCTGAAAAACCAGGGCTTTGTGGTGTATCGGTTGTTTTTGCATTCATCCGTATATCTTTTTCCATGTGCTCTATTTCGACCTTATCCTGAAGCATCTCATAGAACCCGTGCCATTGGACATAATCAGGTCCCATCATGAACGCGCCCATCCTTGCCCGCC
>PGYG01000071.1 GCA_002839545.1 Candidatus Methanoperedentaceae archaeon HGW-Methanoperedenaceae-1 | reverse complement strand
TCAAATCTATATTAAAAAAATGATGCTAAAATTAGGTTGTTGTGATTTTGATAAATCGAATACTCATACAGTAGGAATTACAACTGTCAAACTTGGGCTGTAACATTCAATTTTTCCATAATTTTCATACTTATTGAAGGGCAATTCTTGTTATTAAGTTTTTGGTCGAACTCTTTCCGGTTTTCAAATACTTAACCTGCGCCTGAAAAGAAAAACAGAACCTCAGGGAAACCGATAGAAATGCCAAACCCTGAGAAGCCAGCGAATACCCATGACCGATTTTGGAGGTCATTGACGCGCATTCCACAATCACTTTGGCATAAAGGTCAAACTACCCTTTTCCACCAACCCCATCCCCACAAATCAACTTACCTAAAAACTTCAGATACATAACCATATCCTCAACCCTGATATTCTCATCATCCCCGTGCGCATTACTCTCAGTCCTCCTGCCAATCCCGAAACAACACGCTGGCAGCCCTGTAACCTTTACAGCATAAGCCACATCAAGGCTTCCCTGCGTCCCGGAACACATCACATCCCTGCCAGCAGCTTCACAGGCAGCGCGCCTGACTTCCTTTACCCACGGATGATCCATATCAGTAAGCAATGGCGCATACACTTCATTACAGCTCAATTCCATGTTTATGCCAGGATTCTTCTCCCTGATGCGGGCAATTGCCTCATTCATCTCCCTGCAAACATCAGCGAATTTTTCCTCAGGGATAAACCGCCTGTCGCCTTTAAGAGTACACTTATCAGGCACGATATTCTGCTTAACGCCGCCGTTAATCATGTTGATATTCAGAACCGGAATAAGCGTATCAATTCCTGTCTTTTCGCTTATCACATTGCTTACAGGAACTCCTGAGCGCTTTTTCTCAACTTCTTCCTTCAGTCCCATAAGTTCATTCATTACAGGAATAGACTGCTCAATTGCGTTCACCCCCAAAAAACTGCTGCCGCTGTGGTACGATTTACCGTACACGTCCACCTGCCAGTCAACATTCCCATTCGAGGCTATTGTAATATCATCACTGTCCCCGTCCATGCTCAGGAAAAAATCAGCTTCAAGTTTACCAAGGTCTGCAAGATGGCACAGACCTGAATAAGGTCCCATCTCCTCATCAGTTGTCATGGCAATATTTAGGTTGTATCCGGGCTCAATACCAAGCTCATCCATGGCAGAAAGCACTGTTAACATCGCGGCAATCCCGCCTTTAGAATCAGCAACCCCGCGCCCGAAAATGCGGTTATCCTTAACAGTTACATCAAACGGCGGGATACTCCAGTTACCGCTTGCAGGAACAACATCAAGATGCGTATTAATAAGCAGTGTCTTTTCAGCGTCAATGTCTTTTCTTGCAGAAAGGTTCACCCGTTCACCCGCAAGATGTGACAGGCGCGGATTTTTATTTTCAAACAATTCCCTTGGCATCGGGATTTTCTCGACTTCAAACCCCAGTTCCTTGAGGTGCAGTGCCATGTAATCAACGGCTTCTGCGTAGTTTTTCCCCGGCGGCACGCTTGTGTCAATACGCACAAGCTCGCCAAGGTTCCTGACAGCTTCATCCTTCATGGATTCAAGATGTTCAAATAACCGTTCCATCTTACACAATTAAGAGGATATTACACAAATCCTTTTTGCTTTGGTTCGGTATTAATTTTTTTTCAAGAACAGCCTGCGCCGCCGCAAGTCTTGCGATTGGCACGCGGTACGGTGAGCAGCTGACATAGTTAAGCCCGATATTATGCCCGAACTTAATTGACTGCGGGTCGCCGCCATGTTCCCCGCAGATTCCTATCTTAAGGTCATGCCGTGTAGACCGTCCCTTTTCTATCCCTATCCTGATAAGCTGCCCGACACCGCCCTGGTCAAGTACTGCAAACGGGTCATTGTCGAGTATTCCGTGTTCGATATAATATGGCAGGAATTTACCTGCATCATCCCTGCTGAACCCGAAAGTTGTCTGGGTCAGGTCATTTGTGCCAAACGAGAAGAATTCAGCCTCCACTGCTATCTGGTCAGCAGTAATTGCACTTCTTGGCAGTTCAATCATGGTACCGACAAGGTATTCCAGTTCAACATTATTTTTAGTTATCACGGATTCAGCCACACGTATCACATTTTTCTTTGTGGTCGAAAGTTCGTTAACATGACTTACAAGAGGAATCATTATTTCAGGAACGGTGTTTATGCCTTCGGATTTGAGTTCACATGCAGCCTCAATTATGGCTTCAACCTGCATATCATATATCTCAGGATATGTGACCCCGAGACGGCATCCCCTGTGCCCGAGCATCGGGTTTATTTCATGCAGCGCTTCCACACGGGCAAGCCCCCTCTTTATTTTTTGGATTTTATCCGGGTCTCCGCCATTCGACCTGAGCATATCAAGTTTCTTAGTAAGTTCATCATGGTTTGGAAGGAACTCATGTAATGGCGGGTCAAGAAGCCTTATTGTCACAGGGTATCCTTCCATTGCACGGAATATCCCTTTGAAATCGCTCTTTTGCATTGGCAGGAGTTTTAACAAAGCTATCTTCCTTGAAGCTTCATCCTCTGCCATTATCATTTCACGAACAGCAGGAATCCTGTCCTCTCCAAAGAACATGTGCTCTGTCCTGCAAAGCCCGATACCCTCTGCACCGAAATCGCGTGCTAATATTGCATCATGGGGTGTGTCTGCATTTGTCCTTATACCAAGCGTACGAACATCATCCGCCCATTCCAGTATCGTCTTAAGGTCATTGTTGACGCCTGCTGTTATGAGTCCAACTTGACCGAGTATGACATTTCCGGTAGTTCCGTCAAGAGTCAGGAAGTCGCCTTCGTTTATTGTGCTTCCGTTAACTGAGAATTTCCTCTTCTCAAGACTGATAGTAATATCACCGCACCCTGCTACGCATGGTTTCCCCATTCCTCTTGCAACAACTGCCGCATGTGATGTCATGCCTCCGCGGACTGTAAGTATGCCCTCTGCCGCATTCATGCCGCCTATGTCTTCTGGTGATGTTTCGGTACGTACGAGTATTGTCTTCTCGCCATTTTTTGCCATATCTTCCGCATGTTCTGCTGTAAATACGACCTTGCCGACCGCCGCACCCGGAGATGCAGGTAATCCGCTGGCGATAACTTCCAGTTCTGCATCGGGGTCAATCATCGGATGCAAAAGCTGGTCTATCTGTTCAGGTTCTATCCGTAAAAGAGCGGTATTCTTATCGATTAGTTTTTCCTCCACCATGTCCACTGCAATCTTAACAGCAGCAGCCGCAGTTCGTTTTCCATTTCTTGTCTGGAGCATGAAAAGTCTGCCGTCCTCAATTGTGAATTCAATATCCTGCATGTCCTTGAAATGGTTTTCAAGTTTCTGGTATATCTCAACCAGTGTCGCATAATTTCTAGGCATCTTCTCTTTTAAGGTCTCGATGTGTTGAGGTGTCCTGATTCCTGCAACCACATCCTCGCCCTGGGCATTTATGAGGTATTCGCCAAAGAAACGTTTTTCACCGGTGGCAGGGTCTCTTGTAAATGCAACACCAGTGCCTGACGTTTCACCCATATTACCGTAAACCATGGTCTGGACGTTCACCGCAGTTCCCCAGTCACCCGGAATGTTATTCAGGCGCCTGTATGTTTTTGCACGCTGGTTATTCCATGAATTGAAAACAGCATCAATGGACATCTGGAGCTGCTTGTGCGGATTTTGCGGGAAATCCTTACCGGTCTTATTCTTAATCAAAACCTTGAATTTTTCAACAAGTTCCTTGAGTGCACCCGCATCAAGTTCGGTATCAAGTTTGACACCATTCTCTTTTTTGACTGAATCTATAATGGATTCGAAATTATTATGTTCGATATTCATGACAACATCCCCGAACATTGTGAGGAACCTGCGGTAACTGTCATAGGCAAATCTTTCATTTCCTGATTTATGGGCAAGCCCGGCAACAGATGCATCATTTAAACCCAGGTTCAATACCGTATCCATCATCCCTGGCATGGATACACGTGCACCTGACCGTACTGACAGGAGCAATGGATTTTCAGTATCCCCGAACTTTTTATGGTTTTCCTTTTCAAGTTTACCAATCGCCGCATCTATCTGTCCCATTAATCCGTCCGGGTATTGTTCATTTTCAAGATATAGCACACAAACTTCAGTTGTTATTGTAAATCCTGATGGGACTGGAATTCCCATACGCGCCATCTCAGCAAGATTAGAACCTTTTCCCCCAAGGAGGTTCTTCATGCTGTTATTACCTTCAGTTTCATTGTTGCCGAAAAAGTATACAAATTTTTGATCTGCCACGTTTTATCCTCCGCAGGATATGAAATATTTAGTTTATATAATTGCTACATGTAGCTATGATTTCTACCTTCAAAAAGTGTTATTTAATATTAAAGTTGCGGTTATGTTCTGTTGAACAGGTTATACATTGCTTATATTACTCTACAAAAACAGCAAACCACCCAAACCCTTTTTGCTTTGCTTACTGCTATTAGGACAAAATGACTCTTGATGAGGACATAAAGGCAATAGAGGACGAAATCAGAAAAACCAAGTATAACAAGGCTACGTCCCACCATATCGGTAAACTGAAAGCTAAACTTGCCAGGATAAAGGATGAAGTCCAGAAACGCGCATCCTCAAAATCCGGCGGGGAAGGTTATTCTGTCAGGAAATCCGGAGATGCGACAGTTGTACTTGTGGGTTTCCCGTCTGTCGGTAAAAGTACGCTATTAAACAGTATAACAGATGCAGAATCCGAGATAGGGGCGTATGAGTTCACGACTTTATCTGTTATCCCTGGCGCAATGGATTATAAAGGCGCAACCATCCAGATACTGGATGTCCCCGGTCTTGTAAAAGGTGCGGCTTCAGGTCGCGGCAGGGGGAAGGAGGTCATAGCAGTTGTGCGAAACGCTGACCTTGCAGTGATACTTCTGGACGTTTTCCAGCCGGTGCATTATGATGTTCTTGTCCATGAACTGTACGATGCAGGCATACGCATCAACACAAGACCGCCTGATGTCACAATCCGGCGGAAATTCAGGGGCGGGGTCAATGTCAACAGTACCCTTAGCCTTGATCTTGACGATGATTTAATTAAATCCGTACTCTCTGAGTACAGGATTCACAACGCAGACGTGTTGATACGTGAAAATATCGATGTTGACCAGTTAATAGACGCAATACTTGGCAACAGGAAGTATCTCCCAGGATTGGTGGTAATCAACAAGATTGACCTTGCTGATGAATACATCATAAGGGAATGCCAGGAAAAATTCCCTGACGGACTGTTGATTTCGGCTGATAAAAATATTAATATGGATGGACTGAAAGAAAGCTTATACCAGAAACTCGGGTTTATACGAATTTACCTGAAACCGCAGGGTGAGCCTCCTGATATGGATGAGCCGATGATAGTACTTGACGGCATCTCGGTCGGGGAAATATGTGATAAGCTTCACCGTGATTTCAGGAAGAGGTTCAGGTATGCGCAAATCTGGGGCACGTCTGCCAAACATGAAGGTCAGCGGGCAGGGCTTGAGCATGTGTTGCATGATGATGATATACTGAGTATAATCTTAAGGAAATAATGAAACCCGTAACTCCTCTTCTGACCGTTGACGCGCTGATTGTATTTGAGGGGAAACTTGTACTTATCAAACGCAAATACCCGCCGTTTGAGGATTGTTTTGCTTTGCCTGGCGGGTTTGTGGAGTTGGGTGAAACCGTGGAGGATGCGGTAATCCGCGAGGCTAAAGAGGAAACAGGGCTTGATATTGAACTCGTGAAGCTTCTTGGCGTGTATTCAGACCCAGCCCGTGACCCGAGAGGACATACGGTTTCCGTGTGTTATCTTGCGAAAGGCATCGGAACACTTAAGGCAGATTCTGATGCTAAAGATATTGGCATTTTTGGTTTGGATGAAATACCCGAACTTGCATTTGACCATAATTATATTGTAGAAAACGCAAAGAGTGATATTGATGGAATTTTGTCCCAAGTGTAAAAGTATGATGATGCCCGCAAATAACATATTTAAGTGCAGGAAATGCGGGTTTGAAAAGGAAATCAAGGATGGTTTTATTTCAAAAACTGATATTAAGGAACGCGAGGTTGTTGTCCTGGAAGGTCGCGAGATGGGGATGCCCACAACAAGAGCAATCTGTGAGGATTGCGGTAATAACGTGGCTTACTGGTGGCTGAGGCAGTTGCGGGCTGCTGATGAAAGCGAGGTCAGGTTCTTCAGGTGTACCAAGTGCGGTAAGACATGGCGGCAGTATAACTAAGCCGAATCTGACATTATTTATCTAATATCATCGATTTTTATAGTTCTTACCTTATCTGTGTTCACGACAACAAAATTTCCCTCAAATGAAATGCTTGTTTGCATAAGTAACCATTTTAAAAATTGTAAGATATAATTCGGTGACTTTGGAATTATTCGTAAAAAAATTATTCCAAAAGGTTTGCCGTAATTTTGTTTAAATATCAAGTCGCCAAAATCCCTGTCGAAAGTTATTATTATCCACTTATTTTCCGAAGATAGCTCTAATATCTTTTTATCGCTTAAACTTTTGAATTCTTCCGTAACTGATATTATTTTGCATCCTTCTTTTCGGAGTTGTTTGATTACCGATAAAGGGATGTTTTCATCGGCAAGAAAAATATGTGAATTGTTCAAGCAATAGCCTTTTCAGGAATTATGTAGATGTGTTCGTCTTTAAGAAGCGATAATGAATACTCCAAAGCAGCAAGAATATCATCTTTTTTGATGTGGGGATAGTTTTCCATAATTTCCTCATGTGTCCAGTTGTTTGCGAGGAGTTCTAACAGTAACTCGACTGAAATCCTTGTTCCTTTGATTGTAGGCTTTCCGCCGAGAATGCCAGGGTCACAAACGATTCGCTTGAAGATTTCTTTCTTTCTGCATTATAATCTAATCATACAATTTACCTGAGCTTATATAAATGTCTTGTTAGTAATCACGCGCCTATGAATGAAAAGAGGCTTTTGATTCGGGAGTTTGGCGTCTTTTGCTGTACAGCGCCATAAAATTATAATTAACTAATTATTAAATCCCCGGCGCCGATATGTTGCCCTGACACCGCTGTTAATAATTCAACACGACCGCTTCATCCACCGCGCCTCTTTTGCTGCCATTGCAGTTTATCATCCGTTTGGCGCTCACCTGTTCGAGCCTGTAATCAAAAAATATAGCTTTTCGTTATTTCCATAATTTTCTGTAAACTCCCCGTTCTTTAAATTCAATTAGTCCCAAGTCTCTTAAATATTGAAGTTGCTGACGTATTTTGTCCTTTATATTACTGTTATCGGGATATTTTTGACTTAGAACATCTTCAAATGCATAAGCTTCGTTTAATAAAAAGGTTTTACTTTCAACACCGATTTTCGTCAGCCGTTTATGTCTCATAATTGAACCCTATTCATGATATCCAATCAAAGCGAAGTCTCTTGTTGCCCAACCATGGTATGGCAT
>PGYG01000070.1:1150-9017 GCA_002839545.1 Candidatus Methanoperedentaceae archaeon HGW-Methanoperedenaceae-1 | reverse complement strand
CCCTCCTTACTCCAACCTTTTTAGCAAGCTCTTCCTGGGTTAAATCATGTCTTGCCCGAAGCTCCTTGATTCTGGTTTTCATTATACTTCGCCTTTTTTGTTGTAGTACCACTTAAGTATCAAGAAAGAGTACAATCCGATAACCCAAATAAAAAGAGCCCCACTTAAAAAATCGCTGGAAGGAGTTAATGAGGGGAACGGCTTCACTATGTTAAGAACCAGAATTATTGCCGCCAAAGATTGGATTATTCCATATGCATAATACCCCGCTTTTTCCTTAATTCTTACAGACCTCTCATCTTGTAAAAAACAGTCTTTTGGTTTTGAAGCAAGGCGCAAACTAATTATTAGTCCAAGTATTCCGCTCGTTATTAAAACAAGACCGATAATAGTTATCGGTTTAATAAAAAGAAGAACAGATATTCCAACCAGTATGGCGCCCAGACTGAATACAAGAAGTTTCAAAATATCCTTGTCTTTTCTGATTTTCATTCTGCATCACCTTTTTTGTTATAATACCATCTTAATATCAAGAAAGTGAACACTCCGATGAGCCACAGGTGTCTGGCTCCCTCTGATAATTCAAAGGAAGGGGTCAAAGATGGGGGCATAATATCCCGCTTTTTCCCGTGCCCTTACGGTGCGTTCGTCTTCTATTAGCTCCTGTCTTATTTTAAAAGTCACCAATAGAACGATAAACATTCCAATCACTCCGCCAATAATCAAAATAAATCCCCAAATCGATATCGCCTGAATGTAAAGAAAAATAATTATTCCAATCAGAATAGCACTCAGGCTGAACCCAATGAATTTTAAAATATCCTTATCTTTCCTGAATTTCATTCTGCTTCACCTTTTTTATTGTAATACCACCTGAGTATCAAAAATGAATACACGCCAACGAGCATAATCACTGTACTGCCGTCCATATATTTTATGGATGAAGGGGAGTATAATTCAACCATATTAAAAAAAGTAATTACTAATAGTACCAACCAAAAAGCATGATGCCCTGCTTTATCAGTGTTTTTAGTAATTCTCTCATCAGGTATAAAATACTCTATGGGTTTTGTGGACGCGTACAAACCAGTAACTGACAGAACCAATCCTCCGAGAATAAGACCGGCTCCGATAAAAAATATTGGCTGGATAAAAAGAGATATAATCACGCCTAATAATATCATTCCCGAACTCATTCCAAAGAAACGTAAAATACCCCTATCTTTCCTGAATTTCATATTATCATCCTCATTGATATTTTAATCATTTAAAACTCAATTTCTTTCTTTATCTTTGTATAATACAATTGGGATGCTATTTTAGAGAATATTATGACTGCCACCAGAACTACTAATATGCCTTTTGCATCCATCAACGCCGGGCGCTCATCCAGTGCAATAGCCAGAATCGCGATAGTGGTCAGCGTTGATATGAAAGCAATATTGGATGACATGCCAGAAATCCTTTTTGTCATTTCATCCGGCTTGAGTTCATCCTTATATTTTCTTTTTCGAACAAAATAATTTATTATCAGTATCACCCCGACAGCACTTGTTATTATTTCTTTTAAGAAGAAATCTCCGTAAAGGAGAATGTAAACGGCAGCAGCGATATAAATCCATACAAGCATCAACCAAATCTTGTTCAGCCTATCTATTTCATGTCCCATGTTTATCTTAACCTCCAAATGTTTGTTATTTACCACATTATGTTATGTATATATAACATTTGGTATATGAAGCTTTTGCTTTTTAGCATGAGACTACATAAAAAATCCACATCAGTAACTTAATAGAATGGCACGTAAACCAGATAACCGACTTTCAGTTTTTCCCCTTAATATGCTCACCCGCTGCCTGTGTCGTTTCCCTGCCCTGCGGCGTGCGCTTGATAAAACCAATCCTGATAAGGTATGGCTCGTAAACATCCTCAATCGTCCTCACTTCCTCGCCAACCGAAATAGCAATGGTCTTAACACCAACAGGACCGCCTGTAAAATCATCGGCAATAACAGAAAGAATCCGCCTGTCAAGTTCATCAAGCCCCAGCCTGTCAATTCCAAGCATGGTAAGTGCGGCATCTGAAACATCCTGCGTCACTTTCCCGTCAGCCCTCACAAGTGCATAATCCCACACGCGCCGAAGCAGCCGGTTGGCAATCCTCGGAGTACCGCGGCTTCGTTTTGCAATCTCAAGCGCACCTTCAGGCGTTATCGGGATTTTCAGTATGGAAGCACTGCGGTTTACCACCTTAACAAGTTCCGGCACTTCATACAGGTTAAGCCTTGATACAAGCCCGAACCTGTCCCTGAACGGCGAGCCAAGAAGCCCGATTTTCGTGGTTGCGCCAATCAGGGTGAAATGTTCAAGGCTGAGTTTTATCGACCTTGCGCTTGGTCCCTCGCCTATCATGACATCAATCTCAAAATCCTCCATTGCAGGGTAGAGAATTTCCTCAATTACTGAATTCAGGCGGTGGATTTCATCTATAAACAATACATCTCCTCTCTTCAGCGATGTGAGAATCGCTGCAAGGTCGCCCGGTCTTTCAAGAACAGGACCTGATGTGCTTTTAATCCCGACACCCATTTCCTGTGCTATTATGTGCGAGAGTGTGGTTTTACCAAGACCCGGTGGTCCTGAAAATAATACATGGTCAAGCGGCTCACCCCTTTTCCGGGATGCTTCTACAGCTATCCTTATTGATTCCCTGACAGTGTCCTGCCCGATAAAATCATCAAGCCTTGAAGGGCGGATGGTAATGTCTTCTGTTTCATCATCCAGCGAGACTGGTGTAATTATTCTTTCTTCCATGTTCGTTATTAAGATTTATTTTTCCCGAAGCCTTGAAAGCGCGCCCTTGATTAACGCTTCAATTGTCAGTTCCCCGATATCCTCCGACACTGCCTGCACAGCATCAACAGCCTCATTCCTGTCAAACCCAAGTGATATTAAGGCACTTACAGCGTCATGAGTTATGTCATTCGTAACTGTGAAGTCATACGCTTCCATCTTCTTCCTGATTTTTTCCTTAAGCTCAAGTATCAGCCTCTTTGCGCTTTTGCTGCCAATCCCGGAAATACGTGTAAGCACTTTCTCGTCTTCATGGAGTATCGCTGCTGCAAACTCCTCGACTTTTACCTGTGACAGGATTTTCATTGCAATCTGCGGTCCAATGCCTGAAACGCTTGTTATGAGATAAAACATCTCAAGCTTAACCTGGTTCATAAACCCGTACAGCGTGAGTGCATCCTCCCTAACATTAAGGTGCGTGTACAGTTTCACGCTTCCTTTTTTATCCGCAAGTTCCTGCAATGCGTATTGAGTAACATTGACACGGTAGCCTATTCCACCAACATCAATTACCACGAAATCCTTGCCGAGGTGTGCAATCTCACCTGATATATGTGAAATCATATAATTATCTCATGACATGTATATGACATAAAGCAATCGAAAGACCATCAGCAGCATCATCGGGTTTTGGGAGCTCATCCAGTTTCAGGAGAGCTTTTATCATCTCCTGCATCTGCCGTTTATCAGCCTTTCCAGAACCTGTTATTCCCTGCTTTACCTGGAGCGGTGTGTACTCGTACACAGGAATATTCCTCTGTCTTGCTGCAAGAAGGACGACACCGCGCGCCTCGCTGACACTCATGGCGTTTGTGACGTTTTTGTTGAAAAAGAGTCTTTCAATGGCAATACATTCAGGAGCGTATTTGTCAAAAAGTCCGCAGGTCTCGTCATAAATCTCAAGCAGGCGGTCAGGTGTTTGTTTTTTAGAAGATGTCCTGATACACCCGTAGCTTACAGGTTTTATATCGTGCCCGTTTTTTTGTATAACCCCGAAACCCACAGTTGCAAGTCCGGGGTCAATTCCTATAACAATCATAGTCGTTCTAAATCGTTGTTTGTGGTCATTACACTGACCGGTTGTTTATATATAAGCAGTCATCACACTGACCGGTTGTTTATATATAAGCAGTCATCACACTGACCGGTTGTTTATATACAAGCGGTCAACACACATACCACCAGGCAATACATTTAAATTCACGCAAGCTTGCTTCTGACCTTCTCGTAAAACCCGTCCTTCCTAGTCTTAACAAACCGGGCAGGTTTATCTGCTTTCGTGATAAACACCCTGTCCTCTTCCCTGATATTCCTCGTAAACTGCCCGTCTATTACAACCACAGCCTCCTTTTTAGGAAGTGTCAGTTCAATTTGTATCTCACTGGCAGCAGGGATAACCCATGGTCTTGCCGAGAGCTTAAACGGCGCCAGCGGAACGATTACAGTACCGTCAACCCGCGGGTCGATTATCGGTCCTCCTGCGCTCATGGCATACGCGGTTGAGCCTGTGGGTGTTGCAAAAACCACGCCGTCAGCCCGCAGTTCTTCGAGAATAGCGCCGTCAACCGAAATCTTATAAGACAGCATCTTTGCAGGATTTGCAGTTATTATTACAACCTCGTTCGTGGCAGGAGGGAGTTTTTCGCCATTCATCCTGAGGCAAAGCCTGGCGCGCTCTTCAACTTCAAACCCCGACAGTACCTTATCAATAACCTCGAACGCATCTTCAGGAGACACATCCACAAGAAACCCGATTGTTCCCATGTTTATTCCGAGTACTGGCAGAGGATTGTCCATTTTCTGGATTCCGCGAAGGACAGTCCCGTCACCACCAAGCGATATAACAAACTCTGCACCCAGTTTTCTCATCTCTGAAATGGGCGTGCCTTTCATAGCCAGCTTTTCAGCAGTCTTTGTTTCGAGCAACAGTTCTGTCTTTGGTTCGAGGTATTTTACAATATCCTTTACAAAACTGATTACTTCATCCCTGTCACACCTGGAAATTATACCTATTTTCTTCATTTTGGGTCACGCTTCGAAATCTGTTACCATCCAGTTATCGTTGGAAGTTCTGGGTAATTATATATAATTAAATTGGGCTTCGATTAATTTTTTACGTTCTTTCAAGAAATCGCTAAAATTATCAACCCGCCAGTCTCCGTTCGGAATAAGATGTTTATTCAATTCATCTTTATTTTTGCCTATCAATGTCATCCATTCCGAAAATGAAGTATCTGATTTAATCTTATTTTCACTACTGCCGATATATCTGATATTAGATATACAGTTAATATCTTCTTCTGGAATTTTAGCTTTTTTCAATTCTGCTTGGGAAAATATATGATCTTGTTCAGGCAAATTACCTTTAAACCTCGGTTGAAAATTTATTGCTCCTTTGTAACAAATTGAGAGGACTAAATAACTATCTGTAGAATTGTAGGAAACATTATTAAGAAAATCTTTATCCAATTTCATAGATTTTTTGGTCTCGACATCAATTCTTTTTTCAATATCTTCAGCAGGAAAGGAGTCAGAAGGTTTTGAATCGATTGATTCTTTGCATTTATATAAAATTGTATCAGATTGTCCACCAAACACACCAGATAAAAGCGCTTTGGTAAGCCAAATTCTTATTTTGGAGATGGCATTATCATTCAAGCAATTTTTTTCTGCACCAAATCCTTTAATATCATTTTTATATATCCAATAGATAACTGGAATCATTGAGTTGTAACTTGAAATCGTCTTATCACTAGTAATAAATAACTTATCTTTCAATAAATCAACAGAAAAGCTTATTGCTTTTTCAATTTTATCCCAATCATTTTGAATTTTTTGTATTAAGTCAGATCTAAAATTTTTAGTTTTGTATCTAATCTCATCATTGTTTTTTGCATAGAGGACTAATGTTGTTTTTAAAATAAAATCATTTGAAAATGCATATCTATCACTATTTATTTTTGTTAATAATGAATCAAATTTATTTCTTGCATCAGGCCATTTAGATTTTATGGTAGAAAACAATAAATCAGAGTAGGATAATTTTGTCCCACCAGAGTTAGTTCTTACAAAAATATCCAAAACTTTATCATAATCTTTTTCAACTTCAGGATAATAATAGATTATTTTTTCAGATTTAAGATAATTGCACAATTTAGAAATATTATTTTTTTGATTATCTGCAAGTTCAATGGAATGCTTCTTTTTTATGTTTATAGAAATGTTTGATATCTCACTAAATAATTGTCCAATATTTATATCATAAATATTTTTCACTCGATACCATAATTTTTTGTCGTCTCCACCCTCTAAAAAGCAAATTCCTTTGGTTTTATTAAAAAATTTAAACTCAAATAAAATACCATCTTCTTGCTCTTTAGCACCACTTAAGACATTAAAGTACAACTCATAAGGATTCTTTCTGATAATGTAATTACCTTTTATTACAAGATAAAATGTCGTCAATCTTTGTTGGCCATCCAAAACCAGTAAATATTCTTTTGCAGTATCTATTTCTGCATTCTCTTTGTTTTTTTCTTGGCTTGTTCTTACAAATTCAAGTCTTTTTATGTTTTCTGCTTGTAGATATTTCCCATCTTGTTTCCAGAATAAAAAAGTGCTAATTGGATAATCTCTCATGATAGAATCAAATAGTGTATATACTTGTTCAGGTTTCCATACAAAATCACGCTGAATATCCGGTAAAAAATATCTTTTGTTTATTTCTTCAATGACTTCCGAAATTGACTTTCTTTCATAATCTTGCATGTTATCTTACCCCTTATTAGATTTCATTATTTTTATAACTCCTATACAAGTTCAAGTAATTTGTCATGGGATAAGCCGTTGCTGGCTACAAGGTTAAGACGCTGTTTAACATCAAGCGGTGTCCGAAGCGCCGCACCCCTGCCATCTGTAACCGTGCCTCCTGCTTCTTCCACAATCAGTTTTCCCGCAGCTATGTCTGTCACACGCAGCATTTCCCTCATGTCGATAAAGGCATCGAATATGCCGGATGCGATATAACACAGCTCAAGCGCGGCACTTCCGAATATCCTTACCCTCCTGACCCTGTGGTTATTGGCAGGCACAGCATAAGGATGATGGGTGTATGATAAAAAGCTCATTTCAGGAAAGCCTGACCTTGAGGAAACGTGTATCCTTTTGTTATTTAAAAACGCGCCGTGTCCTTTTTGCGCAGTATAAACGTCGCCGTTTACAAGGTTTTTCACATACCCGTACCTTGTATCTGAAAGGTCGGCATTCCCGATTGCAACCGGCACGCAGAAAAACGGGATGTTGTTTACGGCATTAAAAGTCCCGTCAACAGGGTCAAGGACAAATGTGAATTCCGGGTTGTTCCCGATTATCTTTTCGCCGAGTTCCTCGCTTACAAGCCTAATTGACCTGCCGTCAGATTCAAGGATGGAAAGTGCGGCATCTTCTGCGACTTTGTCGATTTTCTCGGTAACTGTGCCGTCAGCACCCATTCCCATGCTTGTTTTTGCTTCAGGTTTCCCGATTAACGGAAGTACTGCTTTTTCAACGGCTTTCGCGACTCGGTTGCACAGTTCATAATATGGCATCGTTATTGTACGACCTCACACCCTGCAACAAACCTCTGTTTCGGGTAATTTAACTGGACAATCAGGAAACGGTCATCCTTACTGTATGCAATGTCCTTTTGAACGGTAAGAACCACTTTGCACACAGAACCCGCCTTTACCTGTGTCACATCCTTGCCGTCAACTGTGATGCTGTCGATTTTTGCAGGCTCTGATTGAAGTCCTGCAAACAGGTGAACCGCATCGCCCACAGCGAATCCGTCTGTGAATTTTGCAAGCTGGCATTCCATGTTGAATTTCGATGAGGTTTCTTCCTTATGTGAAATCATGTATCCGCGGTCGAATTCTTTTGACTGGACACCTTTTAAGGCAAGCCCGACTCTTGCGCCTGTGCCTGCAACTTTTACATCAACATCATTGCTCTGGATGGAACGGATTTCTGTTTCCCTC
>PGYG01000070.1:0-1118 GCA_002839545.1 Candidatus Methanoperedentaceae archaeon HGW-Methanoperedenaceae-1 | reverse complement strand
CCTTTGACATTGAAGAAATGGTCAACCATTACACGCGGTGCCATTTTGTCCTTTGAAGCGTTTGCCGTTTTTACCTCTTCATCAAGTGCAAACAGCTTTTCCTTCAGGGTTTCAAGTCCTTCAAACGTTGTAGTGGAGACTGGAATGGTTTCCCAGTTTTCAAGGTTTGTGCCTTTTGTTATGGCTTTTATTTTTCCTGCCAGTTCTGAAATAGCATGGATATTTGATTTATCAGACATTGTTATGACAAAAATACCCTTTTTGCAGCCGAGCATGTCAAGGGCTACAATGCATTCCCCTGTCCTTGCAGTAATGCCGGTTGAGGGAACACATAACAGTGTAATATCTGACATGTTTATTGCCTGTATGAGTGATTTCGGTGATTCCGGATAGGTCTTTGCATCTGTAAAGCTGTACACCCTGTCGCCTTTTTCGAAATTAAAGAGGGTAAGGTCAGAATCCGTACCTTTTTTCCCGAGTTTCCCGGCAAGACTTGTCCTTCCGGATTTTTCACTGCCGATAATTGCTACGTTTGCCATATTGATTCAATCTATGATGAGGTTGAAGATATATGAAAGTGAGGGTTTTGAATAATCGTATTGTATTTTTGGAATGGAATTGTTAGCACAATCCTAAAAAGATATATTAATCAAACATCATTTAACGCTAATGGATTTCACATACTGGTATCTTTTCCCAATCGGTATAATCATCGCTGCCATTTCAATGTCATCCGGCATCTCAGGGGCTAATTTCTGGATACCGGTATTTCTGTTTTTTATTAAAGTTGATGCTAAAATCATTTTCTGGTTGGCGCTTTTAACCATGATATTCGGGTTCGGCAGTGGGGTAATCAGGAATATCCACCAGGGAACTGTCAACTGGTACATGGTCAGACAGTATTTGATTCCAACAGTTCCTGCTGCTGTTTTGGGCTCTCTCCTAACGTCTTATGTTAATGAAAAAGTCCTAATATTTATTTTTGGATTGTTCATACTCATATATGGAACATACCTGCTTATTATTTGTTTCACTTCGCAGAAAACACCAATCAAGCACCAGAGAGTTTACTGGGAAATAGGATTAATCGCAGGTTTCTTAAAAGGATTGATTGCCAC
>PGYG01000069.1:1632-9050 GCA_002839545.1 Candidatus Methanoperedentaceae archaeon HGW-Methanoperedenaceae-1 | reverse complement strand
CCGCTGGTATCAAGCCGTACAGGCATACCCCTGGTTGTGAGCCATTTTGTGACTTCAATAACATCGTCAAGACGTACAAGCGGCTCGCCAAGACCTGTGAAAACAACTTCCCTGTATTTTGAAAGGTCTGATTTGGAAAGGGCTTTTATAATCCCGGAAAGTCCGGGTTCCCTGGACAACCGCAGGTTATAACCATAAACCCCGTCAGAATAGCGCTTTATACAGAAGATACAATCGGCTGTACACCTGTTGGTTATGTTAAGATACAGGTTGCCGTGTGCTTCATAAATTATTGTATCGTTTGCGTTCATAGTCCCTTAACCATTATTGCCTCTTATTGACCATATCAGTTTGCATTAAACTGTTATTACTTCACAACCGTCTTCATTTACGATTACCGTGTGTTCGGTCTGTGCAACAATTTCCCCGCTTGATTCCATCAACTCAGAATATTCCCTTAATCCTGAAAAGTTTTCAATGTTTAAACCCTGAATCCATCTTTTTGAGAAGGGGAGGAAGCCAAATCTCTCTTTTATCTTCATTGATTCCTCATCATCACTTCTTCTGCCCAATGCGAAAATATAAGGTTTCCCGTACTTTATATTTCCTTTACCATATGTGGCAAAAGGTTCGATGGCAATAACTGCATCTTTTTTAATTGTGCGGCTGAAAAATCCCCCGTGGTTCGGGACTGTAATGCCGGCATGCAGGTTATACTGTTCTAAACTGTGCCCTGTCAGGTCTTTCACAGTATTGAAACCATATTTTTTTATTGTTTTTTCTATGACTTTACCAACAGTCCTTGTTTGTGTTTTATCCCTGATACATGAAATAGCATTATCAAGCGCTTCTTCTGTGGCACGGATTAACTTCTTGTGTTTATCTGTCGAAACCTCGGTTGTTGCAGCCGTGTCTGCAATATAGCCGTCAATGTGAACGCCGATATCAACTGTGACAACATCCCCGCGTTTAAAACACGGAGTATAATCCTCAGGAGTATAGTGGGAAGCAACTTCGTTAACAGAAATATTGCAGGGAAATGCCGGTTTTGCGCCCATGTCATATGTACTGGTTTCCACGTATTCTGCAACTTCAAGCAGGGGAATTCCTTCGCTCACCCTTGAGAGGGCTTTCTTACGAATCACTGCTGCAATCTTCCCCGCTTCCAGGTAATTCTCATAAACAACGTAATTCATCTGCATTTTAACTAATGACATCAGTTAATATAAGTCCACCGATAGATGCTTCAAGGAAAAACATCCGGCAATTTCAGCAAATCCTTTCCTCCCCATTTTCTTTTGTCCTGATTCGTACATCCTTCAGGAATGATACACTTTCAGCCAGGGCTGCCAGTTCATCCCTTGCCAGGGGCTTCTCCTTCCGGATTTCACCATCAGGCGCGTTCTCAGGAAGACCCTGCTGGATAACGTAAGTTAAGTCACGTCCAATAAGTGACTCCGCTATCCCTGATATGTCTGAAAATGACCTGAATGCAGTTGTTCTTACTTCCAGGGGTATGTCAATTAGCTGCAGTGATTCAAAAACACGTTCACCAGCATCCTCCACGCCGCCGGTTATTATACTGTATTTATCCGAATGGACAGGCGCTTTAATATCAAGGAAGAGCCTGTCCACGAGTTTTTTTTTAATTAAATGCTTGAGCCTCTCAGGGTAATAACCATTTGTCTCGACTCCCACAAGCATGCCATTGTCTTTAACGAATCTTGCAAGACTTTCCAGAGCCTCGTACTGCATTGTTGGTTCCCCTCCCGAAAATACCACGGCGCTGATGAAGCTTTTTGCACTGAGTATCTTTTTCTCGATTTCTTCAAGTTCAACAGGTTTATTTTCATCGAGAAGTTTGTAGTTCTGGCAGTAAAGGCACCTTAACGGGCAGCCGTTAAAGAAAATTACAGATGCTGACCTGCCGTACCAGTCAACCGTAGATATCGGTATCATACCGCCGAAATTTAATTTCATTACCCCTTCTTTACCCTCTTCTAACAAAAAGATTATCAGTTAATAAAGCAATCTTTCAGTTGTGGAGGTACATAAATGTCAGAAATGTCAGAAAATTTGAGAAAAATGGGGCTGTTCAGTATAGGAGTAATTTCCCTTACAAAGGAAAAAGTCGAAGAACTTAGTAAGGAAATGATTAAGAGAGGGGAAATTACCCAGGAAGAAGGGAGAAAATTCGTACAGGACATCCTGAAAGAGAAGGAACGGCAGGTCAAGGATATAGAAAAACAGGTAAATGAAAAGGTAAATGATTTCATTAAGAAAAGCGGGGTTGTGACTAAAAAGGATATTCAAGCCCTTGAGAAAAAAATAGATGAACTTGAGAAAAAGCTTAGTTAAACGTTGAAATTTAGCTAAATCCAGGAAGTAATAATTTGCGCCTGCTGGATAAGGAGTACGCTTACGTCAAACGATACAGGGAACTCGTTGACGTAATGGTGAAGCATGGTTTCGGTTATCTTGTGGACAGGTACGGTCTCCGTCCTTCCCATCCTTTGCGTGGCTGGTTGAAATCCAAACCATTAAAGGAGCAGTTAATATTATTATCAGAAGCCGAAAGGCTCCGCCTGGCTCTGGAAGAACTCGGACCGACTTTTATCAAGTTCGGGCAGATATTAAGCACACGTCATGACCTTGTACCTGAGGAATTTATCAGGGAGCTGTCCAAACTCCAGGACAGTGTCCCTTCATTTCGTTTTTCTGATGTCCAGAAAATAATTAAAACCGAACTCGGGAAAAAAATAGATTCCGTATTTATTTCATTCAATCCAGAACCCTTAGCTGCAGCTTCTATCGGACAGGTGCACATGGCAAAACTACCAGGAAATGTGGATGTGATAGTTAAGGTGATGCGTCCTGGTATCGAAAAGATAATAGAAACAGACCTTGCAATCCTGTTAAGCCTTGCAAGGTTTGCTGAAAAACACATGAAAGACAGTAAAATTTTCAATCCGGTTGGAGTTATTGAAGAGTTTTCCCGCATTATCAGGCAGGAAATCGATTATACCCATGAAGCCCAGAATGCTGACCGGTTTTTCTTAAATTTTAAAGACAGCGAAACAGTCAGTATTCCGCAAATTTACTGGAAATATACTACAAAACGTGTCCTTACAATGAAGTACCTTGAAGGGATAAAAATCTCTGATATGGAACGGATTGAAACAGCAGGGCTTGACAGGAGAACAATCTCCAACAATTTTGTAAATGCATACCTGAAAATGATTTTCGAGGATAACTTCTACCATGCTGACCCGCATCCAGGTAATATCTTTGTTGCAAGTGGTGAGAAAATCATATTTCTTGATTTCGGAATGTCAGGGTATATAGACCCAGTTTTAAAAGAAAACCTCATCAACCTTATAATCGCAATGCAGCGGAATGACATTGATACGTTTATTGAAAGCCTTACCGAGATGGGGATTGTTGTTGACATGGAAACGCAGGAAAATGTACTAAGGTACAGGCTTGAGGAAATAATAAACAGGTATTACAGCCTTGATGTGAAATTCATTGACCCTATAATGTTTTTACGTGATATTCTCGATGTCGTGATAAAAAGCAACGGGAAAATCCCGACAAATATCATGCTTTTGTTGAAAACACTTGTTACCATGGATGAGCTCAGCCGCGAACTTGACCCTGACCATAATGTTGCGGATTTTATTGAGCCTTACGCAAGGAAAATGTTTGAGGAGCGGACAAGCGCTTCTTATATCCTGAAAGATACCACGAAAACAATATGGAATTTTGTCAGGATGGTAAAAAACTTACCCCGGCGTGTTAACCACATCCTGACAAAAGCGGAAAAGGGAACGCTTAAACTTGAACTTGAACACAAGGGTCTTGATAATCTTATCGAGAAACTGGATATTGTCAGTAACCGGTTGTCGTTCAGCATTATTATCGCATCGCTTATAATCGGTTCATCCCTCATAATCCAGACCGGTATGTCGCCAAGCCTTCTTGGTGTTCCCCTGCTTGGTTTTTTTGGTTTTTTCATTGCCGGTTTCCTTGGTATGGGGCTGCTTTATTCTATTATCCGGTCTGGCAAATGGTAAAGATTAAAGTGATTATACTGTGATTATACACTAAAAATAAAATTCCGGACGTATTAATTCTATGAAAGTAACGGTTGCACAATTAAATCCTGTTGTCGGGGACATAAGCGGGAATACGGGAAAAATCGCGGATACACTGTCGCTGTGCAAAGACGAATCCACAGACCTTGTAATATTTCCCGAGCTTTTCCTTACCGGATACCCGCCAGGGGATTTTCTGGAAAGACCATGGTTCATAAAAAAAGCAGGGGAAGCCATTAGTAAGGCGGCTGAACTGTCAAAGGATTATCCTGATACCGGAATCCTGGCAGGCGCACCGGTTCCAACCGGGAAAAATACCGGCAGCGGTCTTTATAATTCAGCAGTATTAATCCATAATGGAAAAGTAATTTTCACGCATAAATCCCTGCTCCCTGTTTATGATGTCTTTGACGAGGTGAGGTACTTTGACCCTGCTCCAGATGTCAGGACAGTGCGGTTTAAGGATGAAGTCATCGGGATATCAATATGTGAAGATGCATGGTATGATGACGGGCAGGGTTCAAACCGCAATTACCTGTTTGACCCAGTGGAATTACTTGCAGGAAATGGGGCAACGTTACTGGTTAATATCTCTGCCTCGCCTTTTTATGCAGGGAAGGAAGAAGTGCGGCATCGGATTTTCAGGAACCACGCTAAAAAACACAATCTTCCGGTTGTGTTTGTAAACCAGGTTGGCGGGAATGATGAACTCATTTTTGACGGAAGAAGCATGTGTTTTAACGATAAAGGAGAACTTGTTGAAATATTCCCCCCTTTCCGGGAATGCGTGAAAACCGTTGACCTTGATGCAGGCAAAGCGGTTGCCTATACCCCGCAGGATAAAACCGAAAGCGTCCATGACGCGCTTGTCCTTGGAATCAGGGACTACATGAAAAAATCAGGATTCACGAAAGCAGTTGTCGGGCTATCAGGCGGGATTGATTCTGCGGTAACGTGCTGCCTTGTTAAGGAAGCTGTCGGCAGTGCCAATGTTCTCGGGGTTTCAATGCCAGGACCGTATTCTTCAAAAGGAAGCTTTGAAGACGCACACAAACTTGCTGAGAACCTTGGGATTGAATTCATGGTCATACCTGTTTCAGGAGTATATTCCTCGTATATTGAAGCTCTTAAGGAAGCTTTTGCAGGATGTGGAACTGATACAACTGAAGAAAATATCCAGGCAAGAATCCGCGGGAATATCCTGATGGCGCTTTCTAACAAGTTCGGGCATATCCTTCTCACAACAGGAAACAAGAGTGAGCTTGCTGTTGGTTACTGCACATTATACGGCGATATGAGCGGCGGACTGGCAGTTATTTCCGATGTGCCAAAGACAATGGTATATGAGCTTGCACGGTTCATAAACCGAAATTATGAGGTTATCCCGCAGGATACAATTGAAAAACCGCCGTCTGCCGAGTTAAGACCTGACCAGGAAGACCAGGATACCCTCCCGCCGTATGGTATTCTTGACAGGATTTTATATTATTACATTGACGAAGGCTGTTCGCCTGATGAAATAATCGGGAAGGGTTTTGAACCCGGTATTGTGGAATGGGTTGTACGGGCTGTTGACAGGAGTGAGTTCAAGCGAAGACAGGCTCCGCCTGGCTTGAAGGTTACAACCAAGGCGTTCGGAATGGGGCGGAGGATGCCGCTTGCTGCGAAGTATGAGTATTAGCAGTCAAATTAGTATTAATATTTGTATTAAGGTGGGACTGCACAATGGGGTTTTTACAGGGAAACTATTAATAGTTTAAAAACGGCTAAAACAAGGTGATATTATGGCTTTTCATGTGATGCTAATCCCAACCCTGGGCTGTCCTTCCAAATGCAGTTATTGCTGGAGTTCTGCGGAAGATTCCCCGGTAATGAGCATTGAAACCATCAAGGAAGTTGTTGAATGGCTCAAGAATTTCAGGGATGAACCGGTTACATTCACGTTCCATGGCGGTGAGCCGCTTCTTGCCGGCGCTGATTTTTACCGTGAAGCCCTGCCTCTTCTTGCTGAAGGCTCGCGTAACCAGAAAGCAGCTTTTGCCATGCAAAGCAACCTATGGAAAATGACCCCTGAAATAGCCCAAATCCTGGCTGAGTACAATATTCCCATAGGTTCAAGCCTGGATGGTCCTGAGGAGCTTACCGACTTCCAGAGAGGACAGGGATACTTCGGAAAGACAATGCGAGGCTATGAAATTGCAAAAGAACATGGTCTTGATGTGAGATTTATCTGCACATTCACATCCCATTCTGTAAAATACAGGGATGATATTTTTAATTTTTTCCTTGAGAATTTTTCAACACTTAAATTACATCCAGCCCTTCCGTCCTTGCGCGATGAAAACCCTGAAAAATGGGCGCTGGCTCCTGAAGAATACGGGGAATTGTTAATTTATCTTCTTGATAAATACCTTGAAAACATAAATGATATTGAGGTTATGAATATCGACAGCCTGTGTAAATGTTATTTCACAGGACGGGGAACAGTATGCACTTATGTGGATTGTATGGGTGATACCTTTGCCGTGGGACCTGAGGGGAATATCTATCCCTGCTACCGCTTCGTAGGCATGCCCAAATATGTTATGGGTAATGTCCATGACCATCCTGGCATGGATGATCTTGCACAGTCTGATGCATGGAAGCTTATGTTTGAGTTTAAGGAATATGTTGACAGGGAATGCGCGGATTGCACGCACATCAAATATTGCAGAGGGGGTTGTCCCTATAATGCCATAGCGCCTACCGAGGGTGAAGTAAAGGGAGTTGATCCTCACTGTACTGCCTATAAGAAGATATTCGATGAAATAACTGACAGGGCTAATAATGAGATGTTCGGCGGGTCTGGTATGGAAATGGGTATGGGTATGGGAATGCCTGGACTTCACTCAGATCCAGAGAAGTCAGCAAAGCCCGGAATAATGGCTTTGATGATGAAACGCACTTCCTGATTTATTTAAATCATTGGATTTTGCGCCTATAGAGCTCGCAACTTCGTCTCATCGTCTTTTGCGTTTCCTCATACGCAAAGCTGCCAGAAGCACCATTGCAGAAATCACGGAGATTGCCCCAAAACCCGGCGACTCTTTCTCAGTAGCTTCAGTTACAGGAGTCTTTTCTCCAACTGGTGTTGTAACCACTGTCGGTTTTGGTGTTGCTGTGGGAACAACTTCTCCTTCCTTCAAACCGACAATCGCAAACACAGAGAATCCGCCAGTCTTGGCTTCGTAGTATGTAAAGGAGTTGTCCTTTGTACCCTGGGTTGTGTCAAGCTGTACCCATTTGCCGCTTTCCCAGCGCACCATCTTGACTTTACCTGGT
>PGYG01000069.1:0-1618 GCA_002839545.1 Candidatus Methanoperedentaceae archaeon HGW-Methanoperedenaceae-1 | reverse complement strand
TTGTGCCAGCCCATACGTTCAGGTTCTTATACACAGTTCCCGGTGGTGAAACTGATACGAGTTTTGATGTGCCTTTCAGTGCTTCAACCCTCAGGGCAACATCATTTTCATTCTCCTGACCTGTGACAACTATTTCATAAACACCATGCTCAGGTTCTGTGAAAGTATATGTAACTGGATTGCCAGCGACAAGAGCCTTTTCATACCGTTCTGCCTTTGCAATGTTATCATACGGTTCGAAAGTTGTCACGCCTCTGCCGCCAGTGCCGCCGTTACCGCCGTTTGTGGCAGGTGTAATTGTCGTTGTCGCTGTTCCAATCAGGGCAAAAATAGTGAAGTGGCTTACGTTTGCAATGATGTATTTACCTGTTTCATCCAGGGTATACGGCATCTGTTCAATCCACGTATTTGTAGTGGTGTTATAGAACTTGACCCTTAATTGGGACGCACTAATTCCTGCATCTTCAAGCATTTCAGCAGTGTAATTGAAGCGCATCTGTATGTCAGGGCTGAAACGCGTTCCTTCCGGACCCATGGAAAGATTTTCGCCAACCAGCTTCTCGCTGCTGCTTAGATTTGAGACAAACGTTTGGTTCACCTGGGCAAGGGAGTCTATTGAAATCTCAGTTATTGGTTCACCATTCAATGTTGCATTTGTACCATTGGATATAGTAAGTGTCACATTTCTACTTGGTGCTGATATGCTCACAGTCCTGTTTACTCTTTTAGTTACAGGGTCAATAGACAAATCGGTCGTGTTCGTCCTGTTTACGGTCACTGTCCATGTTTCCGAGACGTTGGACACGCCGCTTGAATCGTTGGCGTATATCTTAAACGAATAATTCCCGCTGAGCAGTCCGGTCATATTCGTATAGAAAACAGTTCCCCGATTCTGTGACGTATCCGGGGTCATCGAATAATTCACACCCTGCCAGTTCAGGTATTGCGCCAGACCTGTGGCATCCAGGGTTACGGTTACGTTCACAGAGCCTGTGGTGTTAGTGCTGCCGGTGGCGGCTGGGTTTGTTATTGTTATTACAATCGGCACAATCGTGGTTGTGTTGACGTAACTTACCTTACTGAAATCGTTGTTTGAGCGCGCAGTGACATTGACGCGGAATGTGCCTGAGGAAATGTTTGTTACGTTCAGAACCAGAGCCTGCGATGCACCTTGTGCAAGTGTAATATTTGCACTTATGTTCAGGACTGCTGTGGATGCACTGTCCGCATTTACAATGGTAAGGTTGTATGTGTCTGCTGCTGTACCGTTGTTCTGCAATACGAGGGCGTAGCTGGCGTTTATTCCTGTGCCGGTAGTTCTTGAAGTTGAATCTACTGTCAGGTTCACGCCGTATGTCGGTGCCGTATTTACCGCTACTGTTATTGTTTCATTCGCACTTCCGCCGTATGCATCGCTTGAATTGAAATACCACACGTATGTTCCCACATCGCCGTTTGCGGTTAACCAGTTAAAGTTGCCAGTAGAGGGATTGAGTGAGCCGTTTGCTGCATTCGTTCCATAGGTTATTGTATCGCCGTCAGCATCCGAGGTACTGACTGTGAAATTCAGCCAATTTCCGGCAGTTACGGTTTTATTCCCGATAGCTGTCTGCACAGG
>PGYG01000068.1 GCA_002839545.1 Candidatus Methanoperedentaceae archaeon HGW-Methanoperedenaceae-1 | reverse complement strand
AGGCTGAACATCGCCACAATTAAAAGTACATTGCGCCGTTTGCCTGTTGTAGCAAGCGTGACAGATGCGATAAATGCAAGAATCGCAAGAAGGCACGGGTTAAACCCTGCAAGGAAACCAACAACAAATACGGACGGCACGGATAAAATTATATCCCTGCCTGCAATCGTTCCTTTCGCTTCAGGTGTTGACGCCTCATCAATTGCCGTTCTCAGGAGTTCCTCAAGTTTCCCGATATCGCCGTCATAATCCCCGTAAGCGATAAGCTGCTGTCCATTTATTACAACAGAAGGCACACCCGGAAGTTTATATTTCCTCGCAAGCTCAAGTCCTTCATCTACCAGGACATTGTGTTTTGAGAAACTCACCCCATCGCCGTAGGAATTCACGACATTATCAATCACAGGCGATGCTTTTGCACATTTCTGGCATGCAGGGTCATAGAAATACTCAACAGTTACTGCACTTTGATTTTCCCCGGTTTTGGGCGCTTGCGGTTCGGGTTGTGTTTCCACGGCTTTCAGGGATTGCGTCTCTGTCTGTTCTTCCGTGACATTCGTGTCCTCTCTCTGGAGTGAGAGCTTCTTATATGTGCTGAATTCCTTACCATCCATTGTTACGGTTGCGTTAAGCGGATACACACCAGGCTCAAGTGCGGAACATTCCTCGCATGACGGCGTTTTGAATACAAAATCAAAATAATTGGAACCTTTACTGACAACAGAATCCCGTTTTTCACTAACAAGCGGTCTTCCGAATAAATTATTTATCCCTGCTACCACAACCTGCGCTTCCCCGTCCTTTGTTGATACAAATTCAACCCGCACTTTCAGGGTATCGTTTGAGTAGTAAACATACCGTTCCGTGGATATAACAAGAACTGGCTCAACTGAATCCGCAGTTATCCTGCCGTTTTCGTACGTGCCATAAACCGATGCAAGCACGCCGTCAGGTTTGTATTCACCTGTAAAATTCACGGATTTTGAAATCCTGATTCCGGAAATCGTGCCGTTTTCAAACACCCCATTAACCAGTACCTGTTTTCCCTCATAATCAGCAGGAGTTTCCAGAAGTTTTGATACGCCAGTTTCCTTATATGGTGAACTGTCTATGCATCCAACTGAAGCAAAAAGCAGCAATAATAATAAGATAACAGCATATTTCATAAAAACGTTCCTTTTATCATTTCTCGAAAAATCTCCTCAAGAACCGCCTGTAATCATCATCCGTTAAACCAAGCATATCCGTGTTTTCAAGTACACTGTACTCCTGACCGATACTTACACCAACATGCTTACCGAGACTGCAATTCGTGAGCTCAGACTCGATGAGTTTTTTGGCATCTGCATATTTCCTCGGTATTTCAACCATGTATTTACCGTTTTTGATATAAACGTTAGAAAAAGTATCCGATTCGTCGTATTTCGATTTAAACTTCTTTGCATGGCTCGTATTTGATACAAAAGGTCCGTCATGCTTCCTGACAGCAGGAAGCCTTGAAGATTCCAGTTCAAGCAGGACCACCGCTTTATCCCCCGCCCACACACCGCTGTTATACACCCTGAAATCATACCGTTCAAGCATACTGCAAACAGAATCCTCAAGCTTGTGCATCTGTGGATATAGCACATCCTCAACAACATCAGGAGTATTGAACACAATGCCAACCAGGGATGTGCCCCTTTCATTGATGATGGTCTTGAAATCGCTATCATCAAGCACATCGGGAACCGCAGGGATAAAGTATGATTCTGACGGGTTTTCCATGAATCCACAGGCTCTGTCGATAAAAACACACATGTTGTCAATCGACAGCGCAGCAGCGACATTCCGCGCAGGGTCTGTCGGGTCAATCATTGTCATTGGGTCGTCATGAACAACAGTGCCATGAACTTCAATGTCGATGACTTCCCCCTTTTTCCACGAGCATGCAGCCACAAGTGTCTTTACAAACGAGCCGTAATGTATTACAAGCAATTCCACAAGATACCCTGAAAAACCGTGGGTTTTAAGCTCTGAACCGTAAACGCCTATTCCTTTCATGAATTGCTTGAGAAGCAGGATTTCATCTTCAATACCTTTTATCCTGAAAGTGACATAGCTGTTGTGGAACGGTGTCCTGTCAACAGCAGATTTAATCTGGGATGCGCTCGCAACACTAAAAGCAGGTACAAGGTCAACTTCGTAACCCTCAAATACTGCATGGATGTATGGATGCTCAGCATACCGCTCTTCAAAACTTTCCGCATCCAATGATACCGCTTTTGCAATTTCAAGCCCTTTTTCCTCAAGATGCTCCCGGTCCATATGGGGCAAAAACATTATAAAAATATCAAGGTCGTGCTGTCCTGAAATCCATGTTCCCCTTGCAGACGAGCCGACAAGTATCCCTTTGATGTCAAGCCCACGGTCACTGCCAAGTGAGTCGATTTTCCGTATAATTCTTTCTGCAAGGTCAACGAGTTTTGACCTTTCCTCATCAGTTGGCTTGATGCGTGAAATTACGGTTTGGCAGATTTCTTCAATTCCTGTCATTTCAGCCTGATTTCCTTTAATGTCTCGTATATCGGACCCTGTGGTGTAAGAGTACTTTTCTTGAGTTGTATTGAGCCAACATTAAACGTCCCGATATTTACATCCTTTAGTTCATCCAGTCTTTCAAGAAGTACTGCTTTATCACGCACCTGTTTAACACGTGCAAGAGTCGCATGTGGCGTGAAACCGTGTTCTTTCTTGAATTTAAACGGCACCATAACCCGTTCTACCTCATTGTGGAGCAATCCAAAATCGCCCTCGACACCAAGCCAGATAACCTTAATATAAGAAATATTCGGGAATACACCCACACCTTTAACCAATGCTTCAAAATGCGCACATTTTACCTGTGAGAGGGCTTCTGCAATCGGTTCAATGTTATCTTCACTGACATCACCAAGGAACTTGAGAGTAATGTGAACAAGTCCGGGTTCGACAGGTTTCAAGCCTGGTAAATTAAATGCCGACCCGATTCTTTTTATCTCCGGGATGAACGTATCCGGTAATTCAACAGCAATAAATGTCCTTATCATTCCTTCCATTGTATAAACGTCCTGACTCCTTAAAAAACAATTGGTAATGGCTTATATTTATTCCATATTATGATTGTATTCAGGTAAAATACCGGAAAAACAGCACAATCATGAAACCATGACGCACATTTAAGTATGCCGGAAACAACATTAGAACGGGGTATATTGTTATGAAAACTGTAATCACCGCAGAACTCCAGGTTGTTGCACTGGGAACAGGCAATACAAGTATGAGCCAGCATGTTTCAGAAGCCGTATCAGCTATTGGAAAACTGGGAATAAAATACAGCCTGACACCAATGGGGACTGCAATAGAGGCTGCTTCGATGGACGAGGTTTTTGATGCTGTAAAGACGGTTCATGAAGCCCTCGTGAGAACTGGTGTAAAAAGGGTTGTTACCCACCTGGCAATCGATGACAGGCGCGATTCCCCAAAGAGCATGGAAGAAAAAGTTGAATCAGTAAAGAATAAACTCAAGATACGCTAAACCCAATTATCAAGGCTTTCTTCATCATCAAATTCCACTTTCAGCCTATCCCTCGCAGCTATTACCTCAATCCCGGTATTTTTCGTAATTTTTTTTGCCTGCCGTTCGGGAGATGCCTTCAGCACCTGCAATCCGAAATGTGTCAGGATGGCTTTCCTGGGTCTTATTTCATTAACAAGCTTTTCCGCCTCGCTGATATTCAGGTGCTTGATTCTTGTATCGGTTTTCATTCTCACTACATTTATTATCAGGTAATCGACACCTTTGTAAGCACCGGCAAGTTCAGGGAAATATTCAGTATCAGGAATATACCCAAGCTTCCCTGCGCTGAATTCGTATATCGGGCCAAATGTATCACATGTATGCATCGTCTTGATGGGAAATTTAATCTTAACCTCACCTACACTGGTTTCCAGTCCCTTTTTTATTTCTATTATATCAACCAGCGGTCTTACATACTCTAAGATTACAGGGTCGGAATTCAGGCAGTCAGGAGGTGCAATCAGTTTCCCGCGGGGATGGAAGCCGCCGCCAGTCATGGCTTCTGTCATTACATTGACATCGTTTGAATGGTCGATATGCCTGTGGGATAGAATAATTGCATCAAGGTCTCGCGGTTTGAGCTTAAGTTTATGTACCATTACAAGTGAACCGGGTCCAGGGTCCTGCAATATGTTCACGCCATCAAGATTCAGCCAGAACCCCCCGCTTGAACGCAGCTGGTTTAGGACAACCATCCTTCCCCCGCCGCTACCAAGAAACGTTACGCTTGACATTTTCATGTAACATGTCCTGGTAATACAAAAAAATATCTGAGTTGAATAATTATTTAAGTGAATAAGTAATTGTTATGTTACTGGATAAACAGTTAAATTGTCTCAGGGATGGAGGGCATGTAGAATATGTTATACTCTCTGGCTGCCAAAAAACCGGTTATATCCGACAATGCTTTCATAGCTGATACGGCATGTATTGTAG
The DNA here is from genome assembly GCA_002839545.1 of Candidatus Methanoperedentaceae archaeon HGW-Methanoperedenaceae-1. GTDB lineage: Archaea > Halobacteriota > Methanosarcinia > Methanosarcinales > Methanoperedenaceae > Methanoperedens_A. The sequence continues at coordinate 3,030 of PGYG01000068.1, read as the reverse complement.
GGGACGTGGAACTCGGAGAAAATTCCAGTATCTGGTTTAATGCAGTTGTAAGGGGAGACCGGGGGAAAATAATTATCGGGAAAGGTTCCAACATCCAGGATAATGCGGTAATCCACTCTGATGAAACGGGGGTCGAAATCGGTGACAGGGTCAGTGTCGGGCACGGATGTGTCATCCACGGCTGCCGGATTAAGGATGATGTGCTTGTGGGAATGAACGCAACCGTACTAAACGGCGCGGAAATCGGGGAGTTTTCCATTATAGGGGCAGGGGCACTGGTTCCACAGGATAAAAAAATACCTGCGCACAGTGTTGTTTTCGGTATGCCCTGCAAACATGTAAGGAGTTCAACCGATGATGATCTAAGGCTCATAAAAAATACTTCGAAAACCTATGAAAAACTGGCTGAAACCTACCTGGAATCAGGCAACAGAGGGTGAGATTTTGCGGAATATCGAAATTGAAGAACTTGTAGCAGACCCTGTAACTGGAAGGAACGTGGAAGTAGTTGAGAGAAAAGGACTGGGGCATCCTGACTATATCTGTGATTCCATAATGAACAGTGTTTCAGTTGAGCTTTGTAGGGAATACATGGATAAATTCGGTGCCATCATGCACCACAATATCGATAAGGGACTGCTCGTGGCTGGAGAGGTAAAGACGAAATTCGGCGGCGGCGTCATCCTGAAACCCATGAAGATAATTTTCGGTGACAGGGCTACGTTTGAGGTTGAAGGGGAGGTTATTGATGTTGAGCGTATCGCAGTGGATGCTGCAAAACAGTGGATTGGGGATAATCTTCGGTATGTTAATGCGGATTCAATCAGGTACCAGGTTGAACTGGCAAAAGGTTCGGCTGAGCTAACTGATATTTTCGGGAGGGGGGACACTATACTCGGCGCGAATGATACCTCGGCTGCTGTGGGATATGCCCCCATGACACCCACGGAGACGATGGTTCTTGAAACCGAGATGTATTTGAATTCCCCTGAGTTCAAAAAAAGTTTTCCGGAATCAGGAGAGGATATTAAGGTAATGGGATTGCGCAAGGGGAATGAACTTCACCTGACTGTGGCAGACCCGCTTGTGGATATGTTCATTCATTCAGAAAGCCATTATTTCAGGAAAAAGAATGAACTACTTGAGGAGATTGAGTCTTTTGTTGAAGATAATACCGAGCTTGTGCCTTCTGTTTACCTGAATACGCTTGACAGGCATGGGCGCGGAATGGGTGGGATATACCTCTCCGTGACCGGCACTTCAGCAGAAGATGCGGATTCGGGTCAGGTCGGGCGCGGGAACCGTGTGAACGGGATTATTCCGCTAAACCGTCCAGTTAGCAGCGAAGCGGCGGCAGGGAAGAATCCTGTGAGCCATGTAGGTAAGATTTACAACGTCCTCAGCCACAGGATTGCAAGTGAGATTTATTTGAATGTCCCTGATATAGAGGAAGTTTATGTATGGCTGTTGAGCCAGATTGGCGAGCCTATTGACCAGCCAAAGATTGCAGCAGCGCAGGTCATCATGGCGCGCGGGACAGTTGAAAGTGTTGAGGGTGAGATAAATGAGGTCATTGACAGGGAACTTGCTAACATACAGGATTTCTGCATGGAACTTGCGTATGGCAGGATTCCGGTGTGTTGACAGGGATTAGCGGTTTACTAATTCCTCTGCTTTTTCTTTTGAGAGCCTGTTTTCGATGACTTTTAGCATTTCATCGAAATCACCTTCCGACAGTGAGCGTACATCTTCCTCGCCTTTTAAAATCCGGTCGCAAATGTATTCAAGCTCCTCATCGTTTAGCTTGTTTACCCTTGCTGCAAAATCTTCAGGGGATTCTGCTAATTTATGTGAAACCGGAAGCAGGATGAACTTGTAGTTATGCCCTGGTGCGGGTCCTGTTGCGCCTTCGAATTCGGGTGCGAGCTTTGCGAGGATGGTTTTGTCGAGGTCGGTTAGGTCTTTCATGATTTTGTTTAAGAAGTTTTTTTCAAATATACTTCAACTTCGTCTATGAATTCTCTTGTTTGCTTTATAAGAGATTGTGCTTTATCTTTACTTACTGAGCCTGGGCTTCCGTAATCGCCCATCTGTCTCAACTCAAAAGCTGATACAAGCGAATCTCGCATTTTCTGATTGAAAATCTTTGTTTTAATAAAATCCTTTCCAAAAGCAGCGATTACTGCTGAGTGCTTTGAGAAAGACAGGTTTTTAGACAGCAGAACCGCTTCGGTAGCGTAAAACATAGCATAATAAGATCTTCCTGCTGAGAAATCATAAAATTGCCCCTCGATTAACATTTCAGCAGCCTTCAGGCTCTCTTTGGCTTTTGTAAGAAGTTCAATGATGTCTTTTTCTTCCTTCAAATCGTGATACCTTCTTTCTTCGCATTGAGTATGATAGGCAATTTTCTTGTATTAAATTGCTTTAAATCGAAGGGAATTATTGATATTAAAGTATCATATACGAAATCTAATTGATGTATTTCCTTAGAGCATTTCTCTAATTCGTCTATGGGGTCTTGCATGTTTTCTATAAGAACAATGAGGTCAATATCAGAACCTTCAACTGCTTCTCCGCGCGCATAAGAGCCGTACAGGATAATGCCTTTCAATCTTTTTCCGTAGATTTTTTGGAGGATAGATTTGGCTTTTTTCAGGATTTCTTCGATGTCTTTAATTGTTCTTTTCATGTTATCTCCACTCCGATGCTTTATGTTGAAGCTCTACAGAGGTGTATTTCTCCTTTAAGTTTGACAAACCACCCTCCCAATTAAATTTAAACTTACTTTTTTTAGCCGTTATTTTATATGTTCCATAACCTTTCTGCAATAAAAAGTCAATATAATCCAAAGCCTCTTTTTTCAATTCATCAGGCAATTGATCTAATTTTGATTTGATTATTTGGGTTTCCATTGTTTACCTCTTTTATTTATTTTAAGATAACTTAACGCTATTTAATTTTTTTCGGCAAGTACTTCAAGTAGAGGTATTTCAATATCTATCTGATCTGGAATCATACCAACTCGTC
>PGYG01000067.1 GCA_002839545.1 Candidatus Methanoperedentaceae archaeon HGW-Methanoperedenaceae-1 | reverse complement strand
AAGTGACTTGAACCACATAAATACACTTTCTTCAGAAGCGGATGGAGCAGAAGGGGCAGAAGTTATTGCTTAATACTTCTGCTGCTTTTTGTATTTTTTAGTTTTGTTTTGTTTGTCGTTTCCCCTGTTGCTTATCAGATTCAGATACGTTAACAAGGAACATACCAGTTGAAGAGTCCTGGATGTATCTGCAAGGGCACTGTACCATTTTCCAGTGAATTAAAATTATTTGATTATATTAATCTATTAATCTCAGCTTTTTCAGCATTTGTAGTTTGAAACAAATTATCACTTTCAAAATGTTTGATTGTTTGACTCCTCATGAATGGATTTCCAGTAGTTATATGCCGTGAAATATGCTTTCCATTCAATATAGTCATCCCATTTTTCAATATTTCCCACCACTCACCCCAATTCCTTCACCAGCGGAATCTCATCACAAATAGGAAACTTCGGGCACTTGATACACATGCTCCATATCTTATGCGGCAGGGTAGCCTTATCCACCCTTACAAACCCATGCTTCTCGAAAAACTCAGGCACATAAGTCAGCGTAAAAATCTTAGCAAGCCCGAGCGCACGTGCTTCCTGCTCGCAGGCTTTTAATATCTCAGAACCGATTCCCTGCCGCGCCTTTTCCGCTTCAACCGCAAAAGACAGTATCTCACCGTAATCCCCCCACGTAATATGAAGCGCGCCGCAGCCAAGCAGCTGGTCGTTTTCCGTATAAACGTAAAAATCCCTCAGGTTCTCATAAAGCTCACTCAGTGAGCGCGGAAGCATCTGGCGCTTATCAGCATACAGGTTTATAAGTTTCCACATCTTCTCAACATCTTTGATGATAGCCTTTCGTAACAAGTGTTTATCTCCTCATCCTGAGTTTTGCCACAACGGACTCAACCTGTTCAACTGCTGTTCCTATATAATTATCCGGGTTCATTATACTTTCAATTTCGCTTTCAGTCATATACCCAGAAACGGTCTCATTAGCAAGCAAAGCCTTCCTCATGTGGATGCGGGACTCCCTCGCATTCATGGCGCACTGGCGCACAATCTCATGTGCATCCTGCCGCCCTACACCTTTCCGGGAAAGTTCCATCATTATCGCCTCACCCATGTTCAAGCCGTCAAGAAGCTCAAGGTTTTTCCTGATATTCTCAGGATAAATCCGAAGATTCTGGATGATATTCGTGGTAAGACGTATCAGGTGGTCTGTCAGTACGCATGACTCAGGAAACACAATCCTCTCGCACGAGGAATTCGTAAGGTCGCGCTCATCCCACAACGTGTTATTCATTAGTGCTGGCTCAACCATTGCACGCACAATACGTGCAAGACCGCACACCTGCTCTGACTTAATCGGGTTGCGCTTGTGCGGCATTGTAGACGAACCAACCTGTTTCTTGCCAAAACTCTCCTCGACTTCTGCTATCTCGCTTCTGGCAAGGCTTCGTATTTCAATACAAATCTTGTCAAGCGTGGTAACGGTATTAGCCATCCACATAACAAACTCTGCATGCCTGTCACGCTGGATAATCTGGTTTGAAACATCTGCTGCCTCAATTCCCAGAACTTCCATTGTCCTTTTCTGGATTTCAATACCTTTTGTACCAAAAGCTGCCTGCGTCCCGACAGCCCCGCTCATCTGTCCTGCTGTGGCGCGCGGCGTTAACTGGTCAAGCCGCACAATGTGCCTGTCAATCTCGGATGCCCATATCGCAAACCGCAATCCGTATGTGGTGGGAACCCCGATTTGCCCGTGCGTTCTTCCAGCGCACACGGTATTCTTATGGGTGTCGGCTGCGTCGGTCAAAGCTGAAAGTAATTTGAGTGTTTCCTTCCTGAAAATCGAAATGGCATCTTTTATCTGGAGCGCTGTTGCGGTATCCAGCATATCATTTGAAGTCGAACCGTAATGAACCCATTTCCCAGCATCCCCGCACTGCTCTGAAAGCGCATGCACCACAGCCATAACATCGTGGTGTATCTCATCTTCGATTTCCTTGACCCTGTCAAGTTTAACATTCGTTACACCCTGCGCTATGTTTTCATCAACGCCTTCAGGAATATATCCTGCCTGCACCTCGGCTTTTGCAAGTGCGGCTTCAACAGAAAGGATTTTACGAAGGCGTGCCTCTTCGCTCCAGACATCTTTCATCTCATGATGCCCGTAGCGGTATTCGATTGGATGGATTGCCATGGAAACCCTATTTGTATTTTAATTAAAAGAAACTATCGATAACACAATACTTAAAGCTTAAAAAGTACGCTTAGGTAACCGAGGTAACAGGTGCAGAAAAAAGAAAAAATCCAGAAAATGTTTGCCGGAATCTCCCCAAGATATGATTTCCTGAATAACCTGCTGAGCCTTGGACAGGACAGGCAGTGGCGCAGGTTTGCCGCATCAAAACTGCCTGAAGGGTTTATCCTTGATGTATGTTCGGGAACAGGAGACGTAGCAATAGAAGTGTCAGGGAAAAGTGATGTTGTGGCTTCGGATTTCTGTGCCCGGATGCTGGAGTTATGCCACAGTAAATTATCAACCAGAGGAATCGGGAATGTCAGTTGTATCCAGAACGATGCCGAAAACCTGTCTTTCCATGACGGGACTTTTGACGGTGCGGTTGTTGCATTCGGCATCAGGAACGTGGCAGATATAAGGAAAGCATTGTCTGAAATGCACCGTGTTGTAAAAGACGGCGGGAAAGTGGTGGTGCTTGAGTTCTCAAAACCCACAAACCCATTTTTCAGGGCAGGTTATTTTTTTTATTTCAAGAAAATCCTGCCTGTTATAGGCAGGATTTTCTCACGCGATAACGGCGCTTACAGCTACCTGCCGTCATCTGTAATGGCATTTCCTGAACGGGATGAATTTACAAAACTTATGGAAGAGCCCGGTCTTCAGGATATTGAATACCATGACCTCACTTTCGGGATAGTCACGGTTTATGTCGGGACAAAAAGCCATGGTTAAATTAAATCACTAACTGTTAAATATAAACAAAATTAATTCAAGGAGACAATGAATAAAGAAGACGTATGTGTTTTAATTCCCACCCTGAACGAGGGAAAATCCATCGGGGAGCTTGTCAGGGAATTCAAAGCTCTGGGGTTTTCCAATATTCTTGTTATTGACGGGCACAGCTCGGATGACACAGTCAAGATTGCAGAAAGTGAAGGGGCAAAAGTAGTTATCCAGAGCGGAAAAGGAAAAGGACAGGCTGTAAACCAGGCATTCCATCTGATAGAAAGCAAATATATTGTAATGATTGACGGTGACAGGACGTATCTTCCTGAGGAGATAGACAAGGTTCTTGAGCCTGTTGTTACAGGACTGGCTGACCATGTAATCGGAAACAGGTTTGCAAATTACCAGAAAGGTGCATTCACACGTTTAAATCTTTTCGGGAACAGGATATTGAATAAAATATTCGGGTTTGCTTACGGTGTCTGGCTTGAGGATATCCTTTCAGGTTACAGGGCATTTAACAGGAAAGCAATTGAACAGATAGAACTGAACAGGACAGGGTTTGAAGTCGAGACAGAAATAACGGTTGAGTGCGTAAAGAAAGACTTAAAAGTCGTTGAAGTGCCGATAACTTATCTTGCAAGGGTAAGCGGGGCGGCTACAAAACTTCGCCCTATAAGTGATGGTTTCAAGATTGCCTCTACAATATACATGCTTGCGCGGACACACAATCCCCTGTTTTATTTTAACGTGATTGGAGGAATTATTTCTGTAATTGGTATCGGTGTGGGAATCTATGTTGTTGACGAGTGGTTAAAAGGCATCGACCATATTCCCCTGACAATACTGGCTACACTTCTTATCCTGACAGGAATCCAGATGTTCATATTTGCAATAATGAGTGACCTTATCGTATCCCTGCACAGGGAAGATATGCGCGCAATGCGGAAAATCATAAAGGAAAATGAAAAATCATGAAAATAGCAATACTTGGCGGGACTGGCAGTATCGGTGAAGGGTTTGCGCTCAGGTGGGCTTCAAAACACGATATTGTTGTATGCTCCCGTGATGTTGACAAAGCGATTAAGGCAGCAGATGACTATTCAAATCTGCTTTTAAGTAAAGGGACATTATGCTGCGGAATCACAGGATGCACGAACGAAACTGCAATTCAGGATGTGGATGTTGTTGTTCTTTCAGTCCCCTATAAGGGCATGGTTCCCCTGCTTGAAAAACTCAAACCCTTTTTTAAAGACCAGATTGTCATTTCAATGGTCGTCCCAATGGCAAAAAACGATAAGTTCGAATATACCCCGCCGGAACAGGGCAGTGCTGCTCTTGAAATCAAATCAGTTCTTCCTGAAACTGTAAAGGTTATTTCAGCATACCATAATATCTCTGCAAAGAAACTTGCTGACCTTGAATCCACACTTGATTATGATGTGGTAATTTGCGGTGATGATGAAGACGCAAAGAAAACAGTCATGGAACTTACACATGAAATTAATAACCTGCGTCCTCTTGACGGCGGCGGGCTTGAATCTTCGTATATGATAGAGTCGCTTACGCCGTTTTTAATTAACCTTGCTATAAAGAACGGGCTAAGGGATTTAGGCGTTAAGTTCTTATGATTGTGAAGCATAAAAAAACACTTACTGAAGTTTATAACAAACTCTTTGACCATTTCGGGAAGAGGTACTGGTGGCCTGCCGAAACTCCTTTTGAAGTGGTGGTTGGTGCAGTCCTCACCCAGCAGACAAAATGGGAAAACGTGGAGCAGGCAATCCACAACCTGAAAGAAAGGAAGTTGATGGATGCTGAATCGCTTTCCAGAGCAGATGTTGAAGAACTGGAAGAACTTGTAAGATGCACGGGTTTTTTCAGGCAGAAAGCTAACAGGTTAAAAAATATTTCAAGATTTTTTGCGCAAAATCCCGGCATTCTTGAAAAACCTGCGGATGAACTGAGGAAAGTGCTTCTTTCCCTGAACGGTGTGGGCGAGGAAACAGCAGACAGCATTGTATTGTATGCGGCAGATAAGCCAAAGTTTGTAATTGATGCTTATACTAAGAGAATGTGCGGCTGCCTGGGAATAGAGGGGAATTACAGTGAATTGCAATCTTTTTTCGAATCATCGCTTCCTGTAGATGTTCCATTGTACAAGGAATACCATGCACTTATCGTGGAGTACGGGAAAAGGTTCTGCGGAAAAAAAATATGCCCTGATTGCATACTGGTAGAAAATGGCAAAATGTAACAATATCCTTATCCGCGACATACCCTTATTTGGCTGTATTGCCTTCGGTATCATAGACCGGGGAACCAATGTTTTACAGGTTCGCCCAATAAGCGAGTGCCCGTTATCCTGCGTATTCTGCTCAACTGATGCAGGACCTCACTCGAAACAGCGAAGCTCTGAGTACATGGTTGACCTTGGACAGCTTGTTGCCGCATTTGAATGGGCTGCTGCGTTTAAGGAAACGGACGGAATTGAAGCCCATATAGATACGGTTGGCGAGCCTTCCATGTACCCGCAGCTTGTGGAACTGGTTGAAAGGCTGGCATCCAATCCTCATGTTAAGACGGTTTCCATGCAGACAAACGGGACACTGCTGAACAGGGAACTGGTTGATAAACTGGATGCGGCTGGACTTTCACGCATCAACATGTCTATTGAGTCCATGGAACCCGGACTTGCAAAGAGTATTGCAGGAACTAATTCCTACGCTCTTGAAAAAGTCCTTGATATTGCCGGATATATCGCAGGAAATACGGAAATTGACCTCCTGATTGCGCCTGTGTGGATACCCGGAATAAATGATGCGGAAATCCCGAAACTTATCGAGTTTGCGCTAAAAATCGGGTGCGGGAAAAAGTTCCCACCTCTTGGCATACAGAAACTCCTGCCGCATAAATACGGGAGGAAAGCCGTGGACAGGGTGATGAAATGGGATGAGTTCCATTCAAGAATGAAGGAATGGGAGCAGGTTTATGATACAAAGTTAATCCTTAATCCATCGGATTTCGGGAGTTTCAAATGCAAACCAATCCCGCGCGTGTTTAAAAGGTATGAGAAAGTAAAGGTTAAGGTAGTCGGGCCCGGATGGATGAAAAGTGAAAAACTCGCGGTTGCACGGGAACGGGTGATTACGATTGTTGATGCTGGCAGGCTTCCTGTCGGGAAAGAAGTGTATGTGAGGATGGAGCGGGTCGTGGACGGGATTTATATGGCAAAAGCAGATTGACGGGTGTGGGCGCAATATCCTATAATATGAACATTATACATGAAATATATAAACCATAAAAGAATTTAAAGAATGGTAATGAAACAGGGTACTGATGATAAATCCGGTATTAAATCAACTGGAGTGGAACTTCTGGATAATGCACTCGGCGGCGGGATTCCGGCAGGTTCCATGGTATGCTGCCTGATAAATCCCAAATCCATGGCTGAAGTGCTGATACACCAGTTTGCCTCTGTCGGAAACGCACTTTACTTCACGACAGAACGCAAGCCTGAACGTATATTAAATAACGCAGAGCAGCTTGGATTCGAAACAAAAAACCTGTCCTTTATAGACATTTACAGCAAATTCAACTACGAAGATAAAGAAAGACAGCCGCCTACATTTAATAAAAACCTTTACGAACTCTCATATACCAACGCAAAAAACGATGCCCTGCTGTTCACGAAAAGCATAAAGCTGCCAAAAGATACACTCTGGAAATTTGAATTCTGGACAAAAGACAAGGTGGTTGATGTTCTCGGCGACCTGAGCAGTAAGATATTTACAAAACTCCTGAGAACAAAAGATAAAACCAGCTTCGAGTTCTCAGAAATCGACCCTGAAAACAAACGATTCACGATAGACTTAAGCAACTGCGTGGAATGCGAAGAACTGTCAGATTTCAAGGAAGAAGTTTGTTACTACCATGCAGGACTCTTTGCCGGTCTTCTTTCATCCCTCCTTGATACCGAGATGAGCGCATACGAAAGTGAGTGTCACGCAGCAGGAGGACAAAAATGCAGGTTTATCGTGGGGCAGGCTGAAGATAAAGAAATACAGGAAAAGGTAAACAACTTTTTCAACCCCAAATCACTGCAAAAAGAAGACGAAATATCCCTTTTCACAGAACACTCACTGAAACTTGTTGATACAAAAAACGATTCCAGGATAATATTTGACAACTTTTCATTTTATATAGACATAATAGGTAAACAGGACAAAATAAGACGGCTGCTGAACCATATTTATGAAACAACGTCAAATACGAAAAGCATTTGTTACCTTTACATATTCAAAGACACCCACAGTAAAGAAATCGAGAACATGATAGTGAATAAAAGCGATGTGGTATTTGACCTTGACGTAAACATCAGCGGTGATGAAATAATCAACCTTTTAATGGTCTCGAAAACACGCGGAATGATTGCCCCGACAAAAAGGATGAAACTCCATATAAAGAACCGTGTTATGCTTGATACATCACAGGAAGTTGTATGAACCTTATCTGGAAAAGCATCCTGCTGTATTTAATAATGGTGGGGCTGGTTGCCGTTAACCTTGTCTTTGTTTCGGATTATCCCCAGTCAACATACATTATTTATATACCTTAACTCTGCTGTTTAGGGAATATCCCCAGTCCAAGTTTTTCATCCAACTCCCTTACCTTCTTCGGCACCTCAGTAATCAAACCCTCCTCTTTTAA
>PGYG01000066.1:14585-21151 GCA_002839545.1 Candidatus Methanoperedentaceae archaeon HGW-Methanoperedenaceae-1 | reverse complement strand
ACGGATTTGTGTCACAGGACCCCTCGAACTCTACCTTAACCAGTTCGGGGGAACGGCATACGCTGATATACTGAATGCATTTGCAACAAGTATTGACCGTTTTATCGCAAATTCCATGGAACACGCAAAACATTTCAGGATTTCCACGGTTTCAATTGACGAGCCAAGTATCGGGATTAACCCCCAGATAATGTTTAACGACAGCGACCTGGTAGAAGCCCTTTCAACAGCAACACAAACAGCGGCTTCCGGTGGCGCTGATGTCGAAATCCACCTCCATTCACCCTTGCAGTACAAACTCGTATGCAATGTGCCTTCCATCAGCGTAATCGGTGTGGAAGCTGCTGCGAATCCTTCATACCTTGACCTGGTTGATATGAACGACCTTGAAGAGTACGATAAGTTCCTGAGGGTCGGAGTAGCGCGCACTGATATTTTCAACATGGCAGCAACGCTTAACGAGAAATACGAAACCAATGTCTGGAAAGAACCGGAAAAACTGCAAGACATAACAAAAGAAATGGAAACCCCGGAAGCTGTTGAAAAAAGGCTTGATAAAGCCTATTCCATGTTCGGTGAAAGGATAAAATACGCAGGTCCTGACTGCGGTCTTGGTTCATGGCCCACGCAGGAGATTGCCGCAAGCCTTCTTCGTAACACAGGTGACGGTATAAGGGAATTCCTGAAGAAGTATAAAACAGGGTAATTGTTTAATACATGGCCAGTATTTAGTGGTATTGTATTATGAGAGCAAAACAGCGGGTAACAAGTAAGAAGTGTGATATTCGAGACTCGGTTTCTAAAGAATCCGGGGCTAAAACAATAATAGTGAAGCCTGCCGGCTATCCGCTAAAGGGGGTGTTCCATGAGTATCCCGAACCTTCGGAACTTGATGTTTTTGAGTTCTACGCACGGGAGCAGTGGAACGGATGTGTGGTAAAAAAAGGCGATTTTTTGTTTGACAGGCGGATGTTCCCTGATTTTGCGTTCAGGGTCGTTGATGTTGAACCTGAAAACTCAGAAATCGGGAAAAACACTGAATTCATTGTCGAGGATTATGATTCTGAGCTCATTGTTCCTGAAATAAACAGCAACGTCAAATTTAAAGATATTGTCGGGCAGGATAAAGCAAAACAGAAATGCAAGATTGTCGAGAAATTCCTTTTAGCCCCGGATAAATTCGGGATGTGGGCACCAAAGAATATCCTGTTCTACGGTCCTGCGGGCACTGGTAAAACCATGACTGCAAAAGCGCTTGCAAACGCAGTTAATGTTCCTTTACTGCCTGTCAGGGCGACTAAACTTATTGGCGAATTCGTGGGCGACGGGGCGCGCGAGATTCACCAGCTCTACGAAAAGGCGGAAGAGCTTTCGCCGTGTATTATTTTCATAGACGAGTTCGATGCCATTGCCCTTAACCGCCGCTTCCAGGAAATAAGGGGCGATGTATCTGAAATCGTAAATGCGCTCCTCACTGAAATGGACGGAATAGATGAGCGTGACGGGATAGTTACCATTGCAGCCACGAATATGCGAGAAACACTTGATTCTGCTGTACGCAGCCGTTTTGAGGAAGAAATTGAGTTTATACTGCCTGATGAAAAGGAACGGTTGGAAATGTTAAAGTCTTACACCAGTACGTTCCCGGTTAAGCTTGCAAAAGACGTGAATCTTGTGAAACTCGCCAAACAGACACACGGCTTTTCAGGACGCGATATCGTTGGTAAACTGCTCAAGACCGCACTTCATAAAGCCTTACTGACAAGGGGTAAGGTAAAACAGCTTCATTTTGATGAAGCCCTGGCAGAAGCAAAAAACAAGACTTCAGAACCGCCAAAAGGGATGTTTGCGTAATGAATGTTGGTAGTGTCAGTTCAGTAATGGAAAACCTGAAGGACAACTACGATAAGAGCAAGAACAAGAAAAGCTGGCGGGTTCTCCAGGGCATGAATAAGGATTACTACGATACGTTCATTGCAGGAGACAGGCAGCTCTGGCAGATTAAATCCGAAGAAGTAGGTCCTGGTGAGAATATTGCAGTGGGCGCCAGGATTTCAAGTTTTGATGAGGAACTTGAGAAAATAATGAGGCAGGGTTCACCGGTTCCATTCGGGACTGTCACACCGGTTCGTGATAGGTTTTCAGTAATAATGAGCGGCGTCCAGAATTTTTCATCCGAATCATCCAACATGCTCTGTAAAGAGATGCTTTCAAGCAAACAGGCAGCGCTTGAGCAGGAATTGCAGGGACAGGTTGAAAAGATGAAAAATGATACTGCTTTCAGGAGAAAGTACCTTGAGCACAAGGACAGGTTAAAGAGGGCTTACCTGTAATTATTTTAGTATTTTTCGAACCTTTATCCGGTTTTCGCCGCCTCCAAAGGTAAATACTATATATATTTACTTCATAGTCAGCGAAGTAATTTAGGAGGAAATACATGGAAATAACATTATTGTATCTTGCCCCTCTGGCAGGATTACTCAGTATCTTATTTGCAGGAATTTTTGCCAGGAGCGTACTGAAAAACGATCCGGGCACGGAAGAGATGCAGAAAATATCAGGCGCAATACAGGAAGGCGCTATGGCATACCTGAACCGCCAGTATAAAACAATAGCGGTAGTTGCAGTTGTGCTGGCTGTTGTCATGTTTGTCGCACAGCTTGGCTCAAAAACTATTTTTGGTTTTATCGTAGGAGCAATAGCGTCTGCACTGGCAGGATATATCGGCATGAACATATCTGTCAGGGCAAACGTAAGGACTGCAAACAAGGCTAAGGAAGGACTTGCGCAAGCCATGGACGTGGCGTTTAAGGGCGGCGCAGTCACTGGACTGGCTGTTGTCGGTCTTGCACTCCTTGGCACAAGCGGATTCTTTATTCTTTACGGCGCAACACCTGAAAGTGTTGACCTTGTCGTTGGATTCGGCTTTGGTGCAAGTCTTATCAGCCTGTTCGCAAGGGTTGGCGGCGGTATCTTTACCAAAGCAGCAGATGTAGGCGCTGACCTTGTCGGCAAAATCGAGGCAGGAATACCAGAAGACGACCCGCGGAATGCAGGCGTTATAGCAGATAACGTGGGCGATAACGTGGGCGACTGTGCGGGTATGGGCGCTGACCTTTTCGAGACATACGTGGTCACATCACTGGCTGCAATGCTGCTTGGCGGAATTGTAATAACCGAGTATGGTCTGTATGATAATGCTATCCTTTACCCGTTAATGCTCGGCTCTGCTGCAATCGTTGCATCCATCATCGCCGTGTTCTTTGTCAAGATTGGTGACGACAACCATATTATGAAAGCGCTGTACAAGGGTGTGGCAGCGGCTGCAATCCTCAGCACTTTTGCATTTTACTTCATAACCGATGCGCTCATGGGCAATATCCAGTTCTTTTACTCTGCCCTTATCGGTATAGCCATAATGGTTTTAATGGTCGTTATCACAGAATATTATACATCTGATAAGTTCAGACCTGTACAATCCATTGCAGCAGCATCAGAGACAGGGGCAGGGACAAACATCATAACCGGTCTTTCAGTCGGTCTTGAGAGTACGGGATTGCCTGTGGTTGTTATATCCTGCGGCATACTGGCTGCTTATTATGTAGTTGGCGGCGGGATGCTTGGACTTTACAGTATTTCCATTGCGGCAGTTGCAATGCTTTCAACAACAGGTATCATTGTTGCGCTTGATTCGTACGGTCCTATAACAGACAATGCTGGCGGTATTGCTGAGATGGCAAACCTTCCTGAAAGCACACGGAAGATTACCGATGCCCTTGACAGTGTCGGCAATACAACAAAAGCCGTGACAAAAGGATATGCAATCGGTTCTGCCGGACTTGGCGCACTTGCGCTTTTTGCTGACTTCACGCATAAAGTGGGAATTGAGAAAGGCATGTTAAGCCTTGATAATCCTCTTGTGCTGGTTGGTCTGTTTATTGGCGGTCTGATGCCGTTTTTGTTCAGCGCAGTTACCATGAAAGCAGTTGGCAAAGCCGCATTTGAGGTCGTAAATGAGGTCAGGCGCCAGTTCAGGGAGATACCGGGAATCATGGAAGGCACGACAAAACCCGAGTACGGCAAGTGTGTTGATATTGTCACAAAGGCTGCTATCAGGGAAATGGCAGTGCCTGGAATAATAGCAATTGTGATTCCTTTGTTTGTCGGACTGGTTCTTGGCAAGCTTGCGCTTGGCGGTCTGCTTATCGGCATTATCGTTGTCGGTCTGATGATGGCTCTTATGATGGCAAACGGCGGCGGTGCCTGGGATAACGCCAAGAAAGTTATCGAGGGCGGCGCTTTCGGCGGCAAGGGTTCTGTACGGTTGGTGACCCGTTCAAGGATACATCAGGTCCTGCATTGAACGCACTGATTAAAGTCGTGAACATGATTGCGATTTTGTTCTCTGGGCTGTTTATGAACTCAGGGTTGATTTAAGGGAAAAATCGAAGAAGGGATAATCCCTTCTTTTTTTTATTTTTATTGAAGTCACATACTCTCGACCGAAGTCAGTGAGCATATGTGTACACTCGATGTTTTTCATTGCTTTTGTTTGCCTAGTCCATAATATCTCAATTCAGCTCGATTATATATTAGAAATCTCGATTTGCAACATGCATTGGCTTTTTTCCTATGGGCTGGTTATATACACTCTAAATTCCACTTAAAATCTTTTCCAAGTTGATAAGAATATCTTCCTTTTTGACTTTTCAAAATTTAATTTTTAGGTTCTACACTTACTAAATTGATTTTACGTATTCTTTGCTAGCAATCTTACTTTGAAACAAATCTGATAATATAAAATGAGTATATGAATATACTCAAGCTTATTCATCGGTCATCGGTTAAGAGAAAATTCCCGATAAATGACACAATTTCCCACGATACAGCAAAAACAGATGAATGAAAAAATCAGTAACATGAACGGACTTATATATTTAGTTTATACAGTATACGAAATTGTTTTTGTGCAAAAACATCAGCAATAAGCCCTAATAATTCCTTAACCGATGACCGATGCAAGCTTATTTTAAGCGCATACAGAATCCCATACATTTTCAATGGCTATATTACATATAACCTCATCTCGTCTGCTAACCATAATTTCTTTAATCATTTTGTCCATATTTTATACTTATCACAATATAGTACCAAACACAGTATTTATTATATTCGCCAAATTCACTTGAAATAATATTCTATGCCATGGATTCTCTTACAGGTAATTAAAAAACGTCTCTTAATACATATAGTAGATAAAATAAATTCCACTCATCTTTATTTTTTATACTTCTTGAAGTCTTATTTTGCATAATAAATCTTTTTAGTGCAGAGTGAAAGTAATGACCAGATAGTACTTCATAATTAAAGTTTCAGGCAGAAACGCTTATATACAATAAAATATATATAGAAATCTTAGCTTAAGTAAAAAGATGATTATATATGGAAGCTCAACAAATATCAAATGAAAAACGTACAAATGCTAAAGGCATTAGGTACCCAATGTATGATTTAGAAGATGCATATAATGTTGCTATGCAAATCAATAGACTGGGAGGGGGGAAGATTGATATAAATGTACTTGCCCAAGGTATGAGTTATACTCCTTCTACGACTATGCACCATGTAAGTTCTGCCAAACATTATAATTTAGTGGTGCAAGAAAAAGATATGGTAATAAATACTGAGCTTGCAAAGCATTTATGTATGCCATTATCTAGTGATGAAAAAGCACAAAATCTAAGAAAAGCATTTTTTTCGCTGACTATATATACAACTCTTTACGAGCGCTTTAAAGGAGGTATTGTACCAGAAGAATCAACTCTTTCTAACTTGTTGCATCGTGAGTTTGGGGTTTCAGTTACAGGAAAAGATGTATTAGCAAGAAATTTCATATCATCATTGAAGTTTTCAAATCTTGGAGATGCTACATCCGATGGTAAATTAATTATTCATTCCGAAGAGCTCGAAAAAGAATTAAATAGCGAAGAAGAAAAACTTATAGAAATAAAATCACCTACAATTGAGCAGGATAATCCTAAAATAGAAGATAATATTATACTAAATAAAAATATAGTTGTGGGAAATGAAGTTGAAAAATACACAACAAAAGGTCTATTCTTACAAATAGATCCAACTAATGTACTTGCAATAAGTAAAGGCATCAAATTTCTTGAGATGCTAAAGCAATTACAAGACGACAAGATTTGAACTCATCGATGAGAGGTGGAGCACACACCATAGGGCTCCTAACCCTATGGTGCCACTTATAATTATTTATGGTTATATGTCCTAATAAATTTTTTGTAATTATATCTGATGATTTAGATTTTTTTAAGTCATGGTATCCTTCGTATTTAAAAGACTAAAATATTCAAACGAAGGGTACGCGCAAATGTCTAACGGAATATTGTTCGGTTAAATAAATAAGTGCTTCTCACAGTTTCCCCCATTAAAAACCCATTTATAAAAAAATACAAGCCAAGGTCCGGACTCGAACCGGAGGTGTTATCGCTCTGCAGGCGATTGCGTTGGCCGCTCCGCCACCTTGGCAAATGAAGTAGGGC
>PGYG01000066.1:0-14489 GCA_002839545.1 Candidatus Methanoperedentaceae archaeon HGW-Methanoperedenaceae-1 | reverse complement strand
CAAGCAGGAATGCCGCCGCTACCATCTACACTACTTAAGACCACAGTTTATGCAGCTGCGCTAAAACGCAAGCGCAAGGTAAGACAAGGTAAGGTTAAAACCCTGACACCACAAGCCTGCCTGCTGCTTCATCCGTTCTTAACCAGCGCCGCTATTTTCTGCCCAAGGGCATAGCACTTTGCAAAATCATCCGTGTCAGGTCGGAACTGCGCCTCAACAGACTCCAGCGGCTCATTACCTGCTGCGGTTAACACCTCGTTCATTTTCCTGACAGCGCCTCCTGCCCAGCCGTAAGAGCCAAAAGTCGCCCATATCTTATCCTTCGGGCGAAGTCCTGTTAGATATGTCAAAAACCCGCCAACCGTGGGAAACATACCGTTATTAAGAGTGGGTGAGCCGATAATGAGCGCTTTAGCTTCAAGTACCTGCCTCACAATTTCGCTCCAGTCGGTCTTTCGCAGGTTCATGAGCGAAACCTCAACACCAGAATCAACAACTCCTTCCAGGATTTCCTTTGCCATCATCTCGGTGCTGTTCCACATGGTATCATAGATTACAAGCACCTTCTGCTTCGTAACACCTTTTGCCCAGTTAAGATACGCATTGATTATAGTTTCTGGATTGCGCCATATCATGCCGTGTGACGGCGCAATAATGTCTATTTCGATTCCGAGTCCCTGGACTTCCCCCAGTTTTTTCATGATGATATTCCCAAACGGCATGAGGATATTAGCATAATACTTGGCAGCTTCCTCCATCACGGTATCGCACTCGTACCCAAGCAAACTGCACACATCCCCGTCAAACCTGGACGATGATGCAAGATGCTGCCCGAAAGCATCATTTGACAGCAATACTTTGTCTTCCTTAATGTACGTGACCATATTATCAGGCCAGTGCATCATGGGTGTCGAGATAAATGACAGGGTCTTTTTTCCGAGTGGGAGTTCATCCCCTGTTTTTACTGTCCTGAAAAACCAGCTTCCCCCGTAATGCCTCTTCAGCCCCTCAACTCCCTTTTCCGTAGCAACAACCTCGGCATTCGGAACGAGTTCCATGATTTCAGGAAGAGAGCCTGAATGGTCCATTTCAACATGGTTTGACACAACATAATCGATTTTTGACGGGTCAACAATTTCCCGTATCCTCTCAATCATTTCACCTGCAAAACCGTGCTTTACCGTATCCACAAGCGTGATTTTCTCATCAACTATCAGATACGCATTATACGTTGCTCCGCGCGGGGTTGTGTAGCCGTGGAAATCCCTGAGGTTCCAGTCCACTGCGCCAACCCAGTAAACATTATCTACAAGTTGTACTTTTGTCATGTAAATTCTCCCAACGATAATTATTTAACCAACAATAATTAAGCTTATTGGTATGACCGGGGATTCAAGGGAGTGGGACGTAGAAGCCAGAGAACAGCAGTAGGTTTATTTATCAATAAGGTTTTTAGGAAAAACATATGGGAAAATACCTAAATAGTATCTACCCCATACAGTCATTCGTATAATAACGAACGGAGTAAATAATGAAAGAAGAACGATGGGGAAATATCGGCTCAAAATTCGCACACCTGACGAGTGCACATCCGTGTTATAACGAAAAGGCGCATTTCACAACCGCAAGGATACACCTGCCTGTGGCGCCGCGCTGTAATATACAGTGTAATTACTGCATACGGAAGCTGGATAAATGCGAGCACCGCCCCGGTGTTACCGGAAGTATCCTGAACCCGCAGGAAGCGCTTGTGAGGGTTGATAAATACGTGAAGGAAATGTCCAACCTGAAAGTTGTGGGTATTGCAGGACCTGGTGAATCCCTTGCAAACGAGGAAACTTTTGAGAGTTTGAGGCTTGTCCATGAAAAGTATCCTGATTTGATTAAATGTGTTGCAAGTAACGGTCTTTTGCTTGCTGAGAATGTTGACAGGCTTGTTGAAGTTGGAGTTACAAGCGTTACCGTTACCATTAATGCGGTTGACCCTGAAGTTGCCGCGAAAATCTACTCCTTTGTACGCTACCATGATACGATTTATAGAGGTGTTGAAGGTGCGAAACTCCTAATCGAGAAACAGTTCCTCGGAGTTAAGAAAGCAAGCGAGGCAGGACTGAACGTCAAGGTTAACACAGTCCTTATCCCTGAGATTAATTTTGAGCAGGTTAAAGAGGTTGCCAAAAAATCGGCTGAAAACGGCGCGATATTGATGAATATCATACCGCTTATACCTCTCCAGAAGTTCAAGGACGAGAGGGCGCCTGAGTGTGATGAACTTACAATTGCAAGGACGATTGCCGAGGAATTCCTGCCGCAGTTCAGGCTGTGCAGGCAGTGCCGCGCTGATGCAATAGGTGTACCGGGAGAGGAGCCATGCGGCGTTCCGAGCACCAAGAAGCCGGAAGCAACAGGCGAGTATTACCACGCCTGATAAGAGATAAAATATATCTTCACCCAGAGGGAAATGTTAAATTAGCTTATACAGCGTATTCCTCTGCTTTGGCACCCTGTTAATCTCCCTGATAAGTCCTTCAAACTCCTGCGGTGACATGTACTCACCGTTTGTGGCTCCTGCGCTTTTTGATATTTTCTCTTCCATCAGCGTGCCCCCGAAGTCGTTTGCGCCGCAATTGAGGGCTGATTGCGCCAGTTTCCTTCCGAGTTTCACCCAGCTTGCCTGGATGTTCCTGATATGCGGATAAAGAACCACTCTTGCAAGGGCATGCAGTTTCAAATCCTCCACTCCGCGCGAAACACCACTTCCCATGCCAAGCCTGTTGTTATACGGCATAAAAGGAAGCGGTACAAATTCCGTGAAGCCGCCTGTTTTCTCCTGGATATCCCGGATTATGAACAGGTGTTCGATCCTCTCTTCAAGGGTTTCAATGTGCCCGTACATGATGGTTGCTGTTGTGGGAATCCCGGTTTTGTGGGCGCTTGTTACAACATCCACCCATTCCTGTGTGTTGAGTTTATCTGGACAGATTATTTCCCTTACCCTGTCAGAAAGTATCTCGGCAGCAGTTCCGGGCATGGAACCAAGACCTGAGCTTTTAAGAGCCTTGAGTACTTCCTTTACACTCATATTGCTGTTTCTTGAAGCATGTAATACTTCCATTGGCGAAAACGCATGGATATGTATACCAGGAAACTCGCTTTTAATACTTTCCAGTATCCCGCAGTAATTCGAAATATCCCAGTCGGGCAGTAAACCGCCCTGGATGCACACCTCGGTTGCGTTGTTTCCTGCTGCTTCCCTTGTCTTTCCAAGAATATCAGGGATTGAAAGAATATAGCCGTCCTGTTCCTTGAATGCGCAGAACCTGCATGTTCCGATACACCTGTTCGTGAAATTGATGTTCCTGTTTACTACATAAGTGACATCGTCCCCGACTGCTTTTTTCCTGAGGCTGTCGGCAAGCTGGAAGAGGAATGACGGTTTATCATAAAGAACCAGTGCGTCCTCTGGTGTACATTTGCCTGACTCTGCGCGGCTATAAATATCGTCCTGGATGTTCTGTGATATTTGTATGGTACCACCTGGTTTTTGCTCTTAAGTGATTTAATTATAAATATGGTTTCCTGAATCCTTCAGGGTCGGAATATTTGTTGATAAGTGGGGCAAGTTCTTTACTGTACCGTTTTTCTCTCACGAAACCGGGATATATTGGCAGGCGCTCCCTAAGCGGCACACCAGCCATTTCCCGTAGCTGCGGAATTCCAGGCCATGCCTCCTCAGGGTTAATGTAGTCAATAGTCACTGGCGAGATTCCGCCAAGGTCACTGGCACCGCATTTTACAAGTTCTTTGGGGTTTATGAGATTCGGGGGAACCTGCACTGCCACATCTGGCGGAAGAAGTTCCCTTGCCATTGTTACGGTTTTTTTAATTTCTGCAATCCCTGGAGCAGGATATGATGCCATTCCTGTTCCGGGTTTGGGTGCGAAGTTCTGGACAATGACTTCCTGGATGTGCCCATATTTTTCGTGAAGCCGTGTTATGGCTTCAATGGAGCGCACCCTGTCCTCGTGTGTTTCACCGATGCCGATAAGGATGCCGGTTGTGAACGGGATGCGGGACTTTCCTGCGTTTTCAATGGTTTCAAGGCGCGCTTTCGGGTCTTTCCCTGCGCATCCCCGGTGCGCTTCTACCAGTGCTGTTGTCTCAAGCATGAGTCCCATGCTTGCGTTGTAGGGTTTGAGTTTTTCAAGTTCGTCTTTGCCAATTACACCAGGGTTACAGTGCGGAAGAAGCCCTTTGCTGATTGAGAGTTTGCATAGTTCTACAAGGTGATCGATAATGGTTTCATAGCCAAGTTCCGAAAGCCGGGCTTTGAATCCGGGAACTTCTTCGGGGCGCTCACCGAATGTGAAAAGTGCTTCTGTGCAGCCAGCATGCGCGCCTTTTGAAAGTATTGTTTCAACCTCTGCTGTTGTTAGAAGTGCTGCTTCAGGATGTTCCATTTCGCGCCTGAACCCGCAATAGGCACACCTGTTCCTGCATATGTTTGTAAGCGGGATGAATACGTTTCGCGAAAAGGTGACATACGGTATTGTCATAAGGACGTAATTTAGTCGGGTTGTAGATAATTGTGTCGAATCGGTAGTTTAAAATATGCTTAAGAATATCTAACGAGAGCCTGCGAGGGTAGCCAAGCCGGCCAAAGGCGCTGGACTTAAGATCCAGTTCTTAGTGATTCATGGGTTCAAATCCCATCCCTCGCACTATTTTTTAAGGTGAAAGTATTTTATGAAGGTAACTTTTTATAGTAAGTTGTGTTACATAGATTATTAATTTAAGGATGGTGTAATTATTTCAGATATTGAAAATGAGTATCTTGTTAATGGTGAAGATGTTGTTTACGTGGCAGATAGTGGTAGTGATAGATTGGTTTTGACGGATAGACGACTCATTTTATTTGATTTAACTTCTAAAAACGTGGGCATTAAGGATATAATCTATTCTCATATTTCATCTATCGAACAAAATTCAGTAAATAATGTTTGGCTCTTTGTAATTGGGGTTCTGTTGGGGAGTGTTGGTGGTGTTCGATTAATTAATAATATAGATGCTGTCAGTTTGGGCTTGTTTGTAGTTGGTGTTGTGCTTGTTGGTGCATATTATTATACGAAACAATCTGGTCTTGTTTTCATTACTGCTGCTGATGAATTGGTTTATAATATACAAGGTACTGAATCTGAAATAATTATTAAAGAGATTTTTAAAGTCGTTCGGGGTTTTAAATAAAATATTATATCCCAGAGGCACAGTTACACAATCCAGTGATTTTAACAATTGCGTTAGACACTGATTTCACTGATTTACACAGATTAATGCCAGTGCTATCGAAATCTGTGTTAATCGGTATCAATCTGTGTCCTGAAAATAACTTGAAATCAATACAGTGCATTCTGGAGATATTATATAATTTTATACTTCATATAATATACTCTCGTAATTCACCTCTGTCATCTTCAAAACCCTATCTGAACTCCCTTCTCCTATCCATCTCAATATCCTTTAACACCGAATCAAACACCTTGCTGAACTGGCTTTTCCTGTTAACCGTTGTGTGCTCGGATGCACGTTCTGTAAGACCGCTCCAGAATAAATCCATAATAAATCACCTCTGGCAGCAAATTGTTCCGTCAATATATATGCAAAAGCCAAGTGCGGGGTGAAAGTAATACATGAACCCCGGCATCAGGAAAAACTCTGTGGTTTTTAAATCAGCCCCGCTTTCCACAAACACAAATCACCCGCACAAACCTTATTTAAATCCCAGGTCAATTAACCGTTAATGTGGTCAGATGCCCTTCTCTTAGCACTCAATTACCTCATATCAGTAATCCCGCCCACAGTAATCGGCATTGTCTTAATGGAGCTGCTGATAGAACTCGGATGGATACACAAACTGGAATTCGTAACAACCCCTTTTATGCGCTTTGCACACCTGCGCGAAGAGATAGGGATGAGCTTCCTTGCCTCCTTCGGCTCACCCACAGCAGGCAATTCCATGGTGGCAGGGCTTAATAAAAAGGGGCTGATAGACCGAAGGGAAACAATAATCGCATCACTTATAAACTCGTTCCCATCCTCTATTGTCATGTTAAGGAACATCCTTCCAGTCCTTGTAATCCTCCTTGGAACGACAGGGCTAATCTACATGGGTATTGTCGTGTCAGTCGGTCTTTTCAGGACTGGTATTACACTTATAATCGGACACATCCTGCTTCCTCCTAAAAACGGCGAAGTGCCAAAAAAAGAAGCGCAAAGGAAGAAACTCAAAACAGCACTCCATGATGCACTTTCTACTTCGTGGAAACCCCTGCGGCGCATCATCCCGGTAATGGTAATTACTGCACTGCTCGTATTCCAGCTTATTGATGCGGGTTTTTTCGATACCATATCCATTTACATGAAAGACATATCGCTACTCAGGTACCTGCCTGGTGAAGGACTGCCTGTTATCGCCGCCTGGTTTGCCAGCAACATCGCAGCATACACGATAGCAGGAAGCCTGCTGGATGAGGGTATCCTTTCCCAAAAGGAGATTGTGATAATCCTGCTTGTGGGACGGGTTCTTTCAACCATCACGCGCATCAGGTTTAGCATTCCTTACTATACAGGGATATTCTCCCCGAAACTCGGTATGCAGATTATGCTGCTGTCTGCCCTGATGCAGGACGGGATTATGGTTATCGTGATTGTACTGCTGGCAGTGTTGTGGTGAGATAGCGGCAGGTTTTGCCTAAAGATTTAAGTTATATCAGTACATTGTTAACGCCGTGAACGCACAAAAAACATATATTCAGAAACAGCAGATGTGCAGGATGTTTATACAGGCAGGATTGAACGCCTCTCACCTTCCGTAAAACTCGTTTTAAAAGTGCTGGAATACAAAGGTTTGATGACCCAGAAGGAACTTGTTACCGAAAGTTACCTTCCCCCGCGTACAGTGCGATATGCACTGACTATCCTGAAAAAGGAAGGAATACTTGAAGAACGGCTCTATTTCAAGGATGCGCGCCAGTGCCTGTACGGTATTAAAACCCCTGGGCAGGGAGAACTAATATCGAATTTCGCCTGCGGTGTTGTTTAATTTATTTTCCGGTTAATTCCGCTTTACGCACTGCCTTATTAATTATACCTTCTCAAACGCGTCTTTTGCCGCGCCGCACCAGGGACATACCCAGTCATCAGGAAGGTTTTCAAAAGCCGTACCAGGTTCAACCCCGCTGTCTGAATCCCCTGAAGCCGGGTCGTACACATAATCACACATTGTACATTTCCACTTTTCCATACACTATTCTTATTTCCAGATACTCTTTAATCTTTCCCATGATTGACTGTAAAACATTCTGCCATCAAATACCAGCCCTCGAAAGTGGCTTTGACAGGTGGCGTCTTGCGCATGGCGGAACCTCATAGTATCCCGGCTCAAGCTTCCTTTCCACAATTTCAAGTTCCTGTTCCTTTTTTACCGCCCCGCATTTTCCGCACCTGAAACCCTGCCCCTTACCCATGGAGCTCATACGTTTCCCACAGCACAACGGATTACGCATCACCCGGTTGTTCAAAGACCTTATTTTAATCTTCTCAAGGTTCAGTGTCCTGTCGTTCACGCTTCCAGACACTGTAACCTCGTCCCCGGCAAGAAGCGCCCTTATGATATTACGGAAGCCTTTCGTAGGTTCAAAAGCAGCGCAGTCAATTGATGCACCGTTGTCCGATATTCCAAAAATCACATGCCCGCCTTCAATTGTTTCCGGCTGCCTGGTGACAATCCCGTCCAGTACATACGAACGGCTGTCAAGCACATCCGCGACTTTACCGTGAATCAGGTGCATGTCAGTATTCTGGTTTGTCCTGTAAACAACATGCCTTTCCACAGGTTCGCTCCTGATTCCCGAAAACGCAAGCATGAGCGCGCCCTCACTGCTTCCGCGTATCCCGAAAAGGATGGGATCAGGCGAATGAGGTGCAAATACTATTTGTTTATTCCCGTAATCCACAGTATCCCATGTGCCGGGTGTTCCTGCCGCCGCCCATACGGATTCCTCATCGATTTCCCGCGGCGTGCCCCATCTGTCCTTTTCCCTGTATGCTATCAGTTCATACGTGGAATCAGGCAGCCCGCAAAGCGCAAAACCCGCCGCTGCAAGTGCGCCGATAAGCCCCCTTCCGTTCTTGAAACCCCGGTAACTTATCCCGTGCCGCTTCATTAGCTCCTCAGCCTCCCGGATTGCAAGCACATCCTGTACAGCCTGCATTGAAAAAACACGCAGGTCAGTACACAGCTTTTCAGGGGCATCTTCAATAAAAACCACACCAGGGTTTGTATTCTCATCCGAAAAAACAGCCATTTCTTCCACTGTCCCGATTACAAGTGCTTTAACCTGCCCGACATCCGTATCATTTGCAGGTTCAAATGTTATGGCAATGGCTGCGTTTCCCCGTGTTTTGTATTTTATATTCGGGTTCAGGCGGATAAGAAGCGGGTATCCTTTAATCGTTCCGTAATGTTCCAGTTTCCCGATAAGCACGGCTGCAAGGTATGTCGTGCACATACCGTCCCTTGAATCCGTGTCATCGATTCCTATAATCATTGAAGAACTACACTATATCCATCCGGTAATAAATCTTGGCAACCACCTCATATATATAGAAGTAAGAACAATCAAAATTCCATGAATAAGGAATTGCTTATATTCCGGGTTATCTCCGTATTAAGCAAAGCTGGTTTTATAATTTCCGCCCGCTGTGATATCAGACCGCGGAGTTTCGATATAGCAGCAAGACAGGACGAGCTGTTATTGCTGATTAAAGTGCTGTACAATGTTGACGGGTTAAACGAAGAAACAGCAAACGAGATGCTTTACCTTTCCAAACACCTGAACGGGCACCCTGTAATCATAGGTGAGAAAACCCGCGACCACTCCCTTGAATCAGGTGTTGTTTACTTCAGGTACGGAGTCCCTGCCATCGATATAGATACAATGCACGATTATTTCATCGAGGGAACGCCGCCTCTTATTTATGCAGCACACGGCGGTCTGTATGTAAATATTGACGGCAAGACCCTGAAAGATGAACGGAACAGGAAAAACACTTCACTCGGGGCGCTTGCTGCCCTTCTTGGTGTTTCAAGGAGGACTATCAGTAAATATGAAGAAGGTGAAATGGCTGCAAGTGTTGACGTTGCCATTAAACTTGAAGAAATAATGGACAGGGGTTTTGCTACCTCTGTTGACCTTTTTGAAAATGTTCGTATTAATGAGGCAGTAAAACACGAGAGCAGTGTGAACGAATCTGCCGATATTCTCTCAAAACTTGAGGAAATCGGGTTTGATGTATTACCAACCTGGCATGCGCCGTTTGATGCAGTATCGCTTTCATCAGGTCGTAAAAACGAAAACACGAAAATACTGACAGGTGTTGGTGAATTTACAAATAATATGGTCAAGAAAGCCCATCTTATGAGCAGTATTTCCGAAGTCATGCTTACCCAGTCACTCCTTATTGTAAATGGTGTAAGTAAAGCCCAGAATATTGAGAAAACTATTCTTGTGGAGAAAAAAGAACTTAAAAAGTTCAATGATACTGACGATTTTATAAACCTTCTGGAAGAGCGCAGAAGCAAAATAAAAGTTTCATAAAGCTGGCATGAAATGTTTTTTTACTGTTGCTGCCTGCAAAATTGGAATATTTTACACAAATGATTTCTCTTATCAGTGACGTATTTAACTGATATAAAAGGTGGACAAATGGCTGGAAAAATTGACTGGTATGATGATTTTATTGACCTTTTACATGAGCGAGGACGGAGGATAGAGGTTTCGTGAAGGGTATCATATTTGCCTGTTTCCAGCGCATGGTTTCTACGTGTTCAATTTCAAACGTTTTTAAAGTGCGCTGTCGCAACGACCCAATAGCAACAACTCATTAAATCTTCAACCTCCTTGTATATTCTTGCTAAACTGTCCCGAAGGGCTGTTCTCGCGGGCAGGCGCACATTCGCTTTTGCGTGCTCCCTTTAGGGCGGGGGGCGCAATCCTCTCTATTCGATAGACTCCTTGCTCTTGGTTAGGGTAAGGGCGGTCTGTGGACGCTAACTGTTCTGATGGGAACATTATCTGAATCCTTTATATAATTTCAACTTTTGCAGTAACTTCTGGGAATTCTTTTATAGAAAAATGGTATGTTCCTTTAGTATTAAATTGATAGGAATATCTTTGCAAATAATCAACTGTTTTATCAGGAAATAATCCTTCAGAGCTAATTAAAGTAAACCGTCTCTCCCTGTTATCTTCATTTCTCCAAATAATTGTTGCTCCTGAATTTATTTTAACATTGGAAGGGAAAAACTCAATCTTGTCCTTAAAATCTATGTAGGCAGTTCTTAACTTTACAGCTATTTGTTTATCAGATTCGGCAGTGTATTCGATAGCTGCTTTATTTAATGTGACAGGTGAATTCCACTTTATTTCATAATCCCCCTGACTGTATTGCATTTGGATATCATTGATATTAATATTATTTGGAACTTCAAAAGCTATACTTCCCTTAGCATTACCTCCATCCAATAAAGTTACGCTGTTTAATTTGTTATCTAAATATGCTGAATAATAAGATGGGGCATATTTGATTTTATCAGCAATGAGTTCAAAAGAATACGTATTTAATTTGAATTCTTTATAACCCGAATTTATAATTTCAATATTTACTATAAGAAAAACCTGTCCTTGTGGGGCATTTACAGGCACATTTGTATAATCACTTTTATATATTATTGAGTTGGCTTTTTGTGTATTGTAGTTAATTTGAATGTATCTTAAAGGTGGCTGTGTGGGTTGTTCGACTCTTTCTACTTTATAAATTATCTCATAATTACTCCATCCATTATATTGGATTTGGTAATTTTCAATACTTGAAGGAACTTCGAATGCGATACTTCCTTTAATATACCCACCATCAAGTAAGTTAACCGAATCTAATTTATCATCTATCGTTAAGGAATATCCTGAAACATCATATTTTACATTGTTAGATATTACTTTAAAGAAAAATGGGTTTGTATTAAATTCCTTATAGCCATGATTTTCTATATTCATTGTAATTACCAGAAATACTTTCCCTATGGGGGCTTCTATAAATTCTCCAAGTGAGTTAATCTTTTTAGCAGAATAACTAATAATTATATTTTTTTGAGGCTGTATTTGAGTAGGATTAGGCTGAGACACAACTTTAGAATTTCCAATTGAAGTCGGTGCGCTTGGCTGCGATTCTACGCATCCTAATGCCATAACCGACACCAAAACCATTAAAATTATTCCAATAAGTTTTAATTTCACATCAACCACGATTAACTTTTGATAAAAGTAATGCCTTATAAATGTTCCCGAAAAAAATAGAGGGGGGATTTAAAGCCCTATAATCCCTTCATTGCTTGCCTCAATTACCCTCTGGGCGGCGCGCCTGGGCGTGGGGGCGCTCCCGTCTTGGCTCATATACAATAATTGACCGTCAAGATGGGGAGATGGGTTTTTATGAGAGTAGTACGAAAGTTTTTATAATCCCTAACTTAATTTAAGTTTAGGGTGATTTATGATATGGCAATAACAAAGTTAGGAAACTTCGATCAAAGGATACTCAATGGTCTTATCAATCAATTTGAGGCATCTCATAGTAGAGCGGGAAGCTTAGCAGCAAGAATGAGACAGTGGAGACCGGGCGGAGATTTAGAACCACAAGATAAACTTGATTTGGTGAGCTACTGTAACCCATCGGGAGATACGAGAGGAAAAGCAAGGGATCTTGCTCGACAAATAAGTATGTTAGTATTTGGGAAAGTTATATCAAAATTGGATTAAAAGGTTCGATGGGGTAACTTATTAGGAGGTGAGGACATGATCCAAATTGTGAAATTGAATGAAGAACAATGGACACAAATAAAGCCTGAAGTAATCATAAGTAGCTACGGTCCTGAGAAAACTATCTTCAAGAGCATTGAAGAGATAATAACTGCTGATAAAGTAGTTACATTAAACGGTAGACCTATGTGGAAAGAAGAAAGTGCAAAAAATTCTATTGCTGAAAGGATAGAACTATATCATATAATTTTTGAATTGCCTGATGGTAAATTTGCTGTATCGTCACAAACTTTTAATAGAGATATTTGGAGAAATAAAAAATTAAACATTGATAATGACCAAATAAGATATTATGATAAATCAACTCATAAAAAATAAAACCTTGAATTACCCCACTAACGAGGATGAGAGATCAACCTTAAATCTGGAACTGGAAAAATGAGTAATATTGAGAAAAAAAATGGTGAAATAGAATCGAATTTGAACGATGCTGTAAAAAAAAGCATAATAAATACTTATGAGGAGGCAAAATTTTTTTTTAAACATGAATATGAGATTCATGGATATTTGAGATGTCAATTACATCATTGTTTTAAAGTAGATGAAAAATTGAAGGATTTGACAGATTTAATTATTCCAGAATGTCCTACAAAATTAGTTTATCACAGGGATAGTGGGACTGATAACGGGATAGTTTATAAATCTTTGGAATATCAGGAATTACAGAAATTAAACCATGAACCAAAACCTGCAAAATTTGATTTCGCTATATGGAATCCTGAAAGAACGTTCTATAATGAAAAGGGGAGAATAAATATCCCCAAAGTGATAATAGGTATAGAGATTAAACGTCAAAGAAACCTTAACCTTAGAAATGGTGAAAAAAAAGAAGATTTAAGAGAAGAACTAATTAAAGGATTAATAGAAGATTGTAAAAAATTAAACGATGCGGGAAATAAAATTAAATATAAATATTTATTAATATTTATGTATTACCCGGAAATTTTTACTTTAGATTTAAAAAAAGAGTTGATTAATAATATTAATGATATTAACATTGTTTATTGTGAAATAAATAAACAAGAGAAAATAATCACCAATATACTGTATTTTCCAGATAAATCTGTTTTCATAACCGAAATAGATAATAATCTATAAGTCTTATTTCAGGCTGTTTTTAGAACAATCAAGTAAGAAGTGTTGCATATTAGGATAATTTCCACCACGAATTGAAACAATCTCTCTTATTTCCCCCGCAACCTCTCAGTTCCTTTTTGTCACAGGACTTAATAGCTGTGGCTCAGGACTTTGCCTATCTTACAGTTAAATCTTTCAATTTCTAAAATAATAGACTGAGTAAGGTGACAGAATGACCGATAAAATCGACTGGTATGATGAATTTGTTAAGCTTGACCATAAACCCGCAAATGACGAACTGGTATGCCTGTTCTACTTTGAACCGGCAAAAGGCATAAGCGCAAAAGAAGCTGTCGGAAGAATTGCTTCTGAAAGTTCAGCAGGCACATGGACAACATTACACGAGATGCCTGCAAGGGTTGAGAAAATCAAGGCTCACGCTTTTGAGATTAACGGCAAATACGTGAAAGTTGCTTATCCTCTTGACCTGTGGGAGCCGGGAAACGCGCCACAGCTTTTGAGCGGGATTGCAGGAAATATCTTCGGAATGAAGGCGCTTCGAAACCTCCGGCTGGTAGATGCCACGCTTCCGGAAAAATATATCCGTTCTTTCAAGGGACCTAACCACGGGGTTAAAGGCATCCGCTCACTCCTTAATGTCAAAAAGCGACCAATAACCGGCGCTGTCCCAAAACCGAAAATCGGGTTTACCGCAGCCGAACATGCAAGTGTTGCATTTGAAACATGGATGGGAGGGTTTGACCTTTGTAAAGATGATGAGAACCTGACATCTACATCGTTTAACCGGTTTGAAGACAGGGTTGGGAAAATGGCAAAACTCCGGGAAAAGGCTGAAAAACAGACAGGGGAACAAAAAGACGCACTCCTGAACATAACAGGGGAAACTAACGAGATGATACGAAAAGCCCGCATCCTTCACGAAAACGGATGGAGGTTTGCCATGATTGACGTTGTTACATGCGGGACAGCATCTGTGCAGACCTTAAGGGATGAGTGCGCAGACCTTGGATTAGCAATCCATGCACACCGCGCCATGCATGCAGCGTTTGACCGAAACCCGAAACACGGGATTTCAATGTATTTCCTTGCAAAGCTTATGAGGTTAATTGGCATTGATGAAATCCATGTTGGAACTGCTGTCGGGAAACTTGTCGGGACAAAAAAAGAGGTGTCAGGTATTGCAGGAATGCTTCGTGAAAATAGTGTAACCACACCGCATCTCCCGCAGGAATGGGGTTCGATTAAGCCTGTAATGCCTGTTTCTTCAGGCGGGCTTCATCCGGGTCTTGTCCCCTCGGTGATGAATCTATTCGGGAATGATTTTACCCTTCTTGTCAGCGGCGGAATACACGGTCATCCGGCTGGAACCAGAGCAGGTGCAACAGCGGTCATGCAAGCCATTGATGCCACAATGGAGGGTATTGACTTAAACGAATATGCGGAAAAAAATAAGGAATTGAA
>PGYG01000065.1 GCA_002839545.1 Candidatus Methanoperedentaceae archaeon HGW-Methanoperedenaceae-1 | reverse complement strand
TTCAGGAACCACTGGTCTTTAACCATTTTTACAACACACGTTGCACCGCACCTGCATATTACAGGCTGGACACTGAATTCATAAAAATAATCAGCAATTCCCATGTCAACCAGGTCGCGTGTCAGCACGTCTTTTATCTTAGACACTGCCACACCAGCGTATTTTCCTGTTGTTCCTGTCAGCACCCCGTTGTGGAATTCGCGCCTGTAAACAAGTTTTGTTGCTTCTTCTGCTTTCGGGTCGTTCTGGTCTTTTACCTTAAGCTGGTTTACTGCTTCCACGGCAGGGAATTCCCCGTATTCAGGCACTTTGATGAGGGAAATAAGCTTAATCGATGAAACAGCATCCCCGGCAATTCCGTATCCTGATAAATCAGCGCCGCGAAGGTCGCGCAGGGCAAGGTAATCATACGGCGCATGGGCAGGAACGCTCATGACAATACCGCTTCCGTTTCCAGGACTCACGAACGAGGCAGGAAGCGTAATAACGCGGGTACCGTTTATCGGGTTCTCGACCTGCTTCCCGATAAGTTCACTGCCCTGTACATCGCCGATTAACGTAACTTCCTTTTCAGTGAATCTTAATTTTTCATAGGCTTCCCTGCTTACAATCCATGTCTCCCCGTCAACTTTTATCCTGACATGGTTAATATCAGGGTTCACCCACAGGTTGGTGACACCGAACACGGTTTCGGGACGAAGCGTGGCGCATGGGAGAATATCGTCACCAAGCCTGAATTTAATAAGGGTATAATCAATAATTGTGGCATCATCACCTTTCAGGATGTCATGGTCTTCCACCGGGTTTTCGTCATTCGGGCACCATTTCACAGGATGGGCGCCTTTTACAACCTTGTCCTTTGAGCGCAGGAGGTTGAACTGCCATGTAATGAATTTCTGGTAATGCGGGTCAGTGGTTGTGAATTTGCGCCTCCAGTCAATGGAATAACCGATGCTTTTCATAGCAGCTTCAGATTCAACGCTGAAATATTCCACGATTTGCTCAGGAGTCTGTATCCTGTCAAGGACATCCATCGGGATTTGATGGAGTTCGTTATACACCCTCATGGTTTCGGGGTCTTTTTTCTGTATTTGCTCAGCCAGCCCGACAATAGGTGTTCCTGTAACATGGAATGCCATCGGGTACAGGACATTCTTGCCCTGCATGCGTTTATACCGTGCAATTACATCGCCTATTGTGAAAGTCCTTGTATGACCTGCATGAAGGTTACCGTTTAAATAAGGATAAGGAATGGTTATGAAGAATTTTTCCCTGTCGTCCGGCTCGGCTTCGTATATCCCGGCTTCCTGCCATTTACGCTGCCATTTTTCGTCTATTTCATGCGGATTGTATGTTTCTTTCATTGCTGTCCCCTTACTGGCACTACTTATTGATAAAAAGCTTTAACGGTTTTGGCTGTTTTTGCTCACGCCATAAACCACAACATCACCGTATTCGAATACTTTTCCAAACCTTTCAGTATGCGAGTCAAAAAACCCTGGGCTTCCGTATCTTTTTGCCTCAGCTTCACCGAAATATATGTATGCAACATTATACTTCTTAAGAAGCGCCGCGACCTCGTCAGAATCCAGTGATGTATAAATCCTGTTTACATCAGACCAGCGTGCGTCTGTTTCCTGCCTGGCAGGGAATCTCCAGTTAAGCTCATGCCCTGCCCATCCTACCACGGTGGGAAGCCCTGTAAATGCGGTTATATACGTATTCCACTGGTACAAATCCCCGGGCGCCTGCAATACCACAGGCTGCCCCGTAATATTCCTGAACCACAAAATCGCCATGTGCTCCGGGGGATGTTCCTTTTTTACATACATTTCCCCGTCAAGTGATGGCTCTCCCCTGAACATCCCGGATTTTCCAATAGTGGCAAATACCGGATATACTGAAACCATTATAATAAGGACTATCGCAAAAATTCCCCACATCTTTTTCCGGTAAAAGGAATCCCTATAATGGAATATTGCATAGCCGGCAGGAACAGCCCATAGAACCCAGATGTCAAGATATAATTTGAAGACTGTATTTAATCTGATATAGGCGGGATTTGCGCTTCCAAGCGCATCTTTTATATAAAAAAGCTCGCAGAATAATGATAATAAAGCGCCTGTTATTACCAGTATTACCACAAAAACCCGGGTGTTGTCCTGTTCTTTTAAAATTGATAGTATTGACAGGATTAACAGCGGAGCAAGCAAAATCAATAATTCAAACTTCAATACGAAGGAGAGAATGGAAAGCAAAATTAAGGCTGATATTAAATACAGTGGTCTGGGGAATGATTTAGTTGGTTTTGGTATGACAAACCAGTATATCAAGTAAAGGAATAGCCCATAAACAGCAAGATAATAAACAAGCTCTGTGCGCCCTTCTGATACAAATGAAATGGTCTTTCCGAGTTTATATGACATATGGTACGGCAAATAGAGTAGGTAACTCGAAACAGCCACAGCGGATATTGCCATGATTATTTTTAAATAATATTTTGATTTGAAAGGCTTAGTATTATTTTTTGATAAGAATGCGCTATAACCGATAACAAGTATCGATAGCACAAGGTAAACCGGATAATCCCATGTATTCAGTGGATACAGGAAGCCTATAGCCAGTCCAAGCACCAGTACAGGAATAGTCTCCAGTGAACCGGATTTAAAGATGTTGAGCAAAAGCAAAAGAATAAGAAGCTGGAAAGTGATGGAAATCATGTGGGCATGGACATCGCCCTGCAGGAAGCTGAAAAACGGGAATTCGTTTATGGTATCCGGGATGACACGCGATGCAGTCCAGTAATTAAACGACAGGATATTATTTATCACATCACTTTTCCTGAACAGGATTTCCATTAACTGTAAAAAACCGACAAGGTTGCCTGCTATTGTTACAAAAAATGCAGTGATTATCCCGTATTTTATTTTTCCGGTAAGATTGTATCCAATCCCGATAGCTGTTGTAAAAGCAAGGGCAAAAAATGAGGCTGTCGCAAGGTTAAACGCCACAGATGGATTAACCGAGGTGAGTTTTATCAAATCTGCTACAATCAGGTAGCCGAAATAATAATAATACATGACTGTACCTGACATCCATGGGTCATGGGGCGGGAAACCAGAAGTCCTGAGGATACTGTTAATAAACGACATATCCATGAACTTCTCACCGCCAGTCCAGTAAATATCAGGGCTGTATGCGCGGATAATTGCAAAAATTACAAATGCTGCTGCAAACAGGAGTTCAAACCTGATTAAATACTTTTTATCAACCTGTGGTTTTCCCTTTAAAATACATATTAAAAATGAACATGCCCCGATAATCCCTATCGAAACTAATACTGTAAAATATGAATATCCTGAAAATATTGAAATAATCCAGCTTAGATACGTCAGGAGCAGTAATCCAAGAGGCTTTGAGATGGAGTATCCGTTATCCTTTAAATTCCTGGCAACTTGCGAGGCAATTGGAAGGGTGACTAATCCGATTATTTCTAAAACCAGCCACCAGATAACAATGTCCCACAGATTCAATCCCATAAGAACTCATACCATAACCTGAATACCTGTGACCCCATCCCGAAAACATCCTTTACAAGATTCACCTTGGTAGCGCCGCCGTGCCTCCATTCCACGGGGAACTCCTTAACCCTGTATCCTTTGCGCTGTGCCCGCACGAACAATTCCGTATCCCAGAACCAGTGCGTATCCTTAACAGAATCCATGAGTTCAAAAAGCGCGGTTCGTTTGAAGGCTTTGAAACCGCACTGGTGGTCATAGAGTTTTGAACCCAGCATCAGCCGTGTCAGGAAATTAAAACCCTTGCTTGCAAACCCTCTCTTAAACGGTCTTTTTACGTCACTCTGCGGCAGCATGCGAGAGCCTGTTGCGAAATCATACCCGTCCCTTATGTACTGGATAAGTTCCCGCAGGTGTTTCATATCAGTGGCAAGGTCAACATCAATATAACCGAGAATATCACCTTTTGAAGCGGAAAATGCACGGTTCAGCGCCTTTCCCCTGCCCTGCCGTTCACTTGAATGAAGGTGCACAACATATCCATATTTCTGAGCGAGAGCCTCACTGAGCTTATCCGTGCCGTCAGTGCTTCCGTCTTCTGCGATTATTATTTCAAACGATGGCGTAATTTCACGCAAGAGTGCGGCTGTCCGCTCAACCGTGCTTTCAAGTCGGGACGCTTCATTATAAGCAGGTAATACAATCGAAACTTCTGTTATTTTAATTCCTCCGGGCGTATTGCGCATTCAAACACTTGTTTTGAAGCCAATTTAATTATAAACTATTAAACTGTTTCATATTTTGCCAGATAAAACAACGTATTGTTTACCAGTCCGTGTTATTTCTTAGAAGATGAAAGCAGCTTGAAAAGATTGAAAGATAGTAATACCAGTAAACCCATTGATAATACCAGGCTCAGGGTATAAAATACACGGAATTTTGAACTTAAGTACAAAACCACTACCGGAATGTCACTATAGACTGCAAATTCAAAAAACGTGTGGATAGCTACCATGGTGCACACGATGAAAATAAGGTATATTGTCTTGTGCAGGAAAGGTTTTGTCAGGAATGCTTTTGCCCTGAGGACATCATCTGATGTGTGTTTCAATAATAACCATGCTCTTCCGGCATAAAATAATCCTATAACTGCAAGTATTACCGAGAGTTCAAGTAATAGGATTTCCACGCTTATTTCCATAATTATAAATTAAACGGCTCATAATAAAAATGTTTCCAGAGGAAAGACTATCTATTACTTTTTACTATCTTAATTATATGGAAAAGCCAGGAGACTCCTTTGATTGTTATATGGTAAGCTGGGATGAAGCTTACAGGCTGGGAAAAGCCGTTGCCAGGAAAATAAAAGAGTCGGGATATGACCCTGATATTGTGATTGGTGTTGCAAGAGGCGGGCTTGTGCCTGCACGTGTTGTTTGTGATTTCCTCCTGAAAAAAGACCTTGCATGTATTAAGGTTGAACACTGGGGAATTGCTGCCACTCTTGGTACGGCTAAAATAAAGTATCCCCTGCCAATAGACATAACCGGGAAAAAGCTCCTTGTCGTGGATGATGTGGTAGATACCGGGGATACGTATGCTGTCCTCGTGGAGTACCTGAAAGAAAAGAATCCGCTTGAAGTCAGGACTGCGGTGCTCCAGTACAAAACCTGTTCCGCGTTCGTGCCTGATTACTGGGGTGAAAAACTGGATAAGTGGAAGTGGATAATCTATCCGTGGGCTGTGTATGAGGACTTGGTGGGTTTTATCGGGCGCGTGTTAGAGAATCCGATGACCAATGAAGGCACCAGGAAACAACTTGCGAGAAGATTTGATATTAAAATACCAAGAAAGGAACTTCTTGAAATGCTGGATGATATGTCAAATGAAGGCAAACTCAGGAAAACCGGGAATGGCAGGAAAGCCATATGGGATAAAAACGAAGGGATATGAAGTGAACGCACGGGCGCATGTGTATGTTTCAGGAAGGGTACAGGGTGTGTACTTCAGGTCGCATGCACGGAATAAGGCGCATGAACTTGGTCTTGTCGGCTGGGTGAGGAACATGGCTGACGGGCGGGTTGGGGCTGTTTTTGAGGGTGATGATGGGGATGTAAAGCGAATGGTTGAATGGTGCAGGACTGGCGAAGGGTTTGCACGGGTTGATAACGTTGAAGTGGTTGATGAGGATTATAAAGGGGAATTCACGGGGTTTGAAGTCAGGTATTAGATATTATTATGTTCTAAGCCCCCTATTTTGAACTATGGAAAATATCGAAGTTGAATGTCCTTCATGCTCACCTGATGAACCTGTTCCCCATACAATACTGAAAGACGCAAAAGAGCTGCTTTTGCAGTGTGATGAATGCAGGGCTGTCCACAGGCATAAGACAGAAAAAGCTAAAAAGGAAGTACCTGTCAGGGTAATAGTCAGCAAAGGCGAGGTCTCATTCCACAGGAATGTCCTGCTTTCAGGCAGAATCAAGACTGGTCAAGAACTTCTTGTGGATGATGAAGCTACCGGTGAAGCAAACCTTGTTGAGGTCACATCCATTGAGGTTGGGGATAAAAGAAAGGAAAGCGCACTTGCCAGGAATATAAAAACTATCTGGGCACGTACAACTGATGAAGTTACAGTGAAAATAGCAATAAACTACAGGGAAACTACTGACTCAATTGAAATGAAGGTGCCTGGTGACAGGGAATATGTTATCGGGGACAAAATAAATGTTGATAACAGGAATGTTATAATCGTACGGATTAAAATAAGGAACGGCGGTTTTAAGAAACGGAGTGGTGTCAGGGTCTATGCAAAGTATATCAGCCGCATCTATACAGAACCATCAGTCAAGGAACCTAAACGAATTTCAAGAAGCGGGGGGAGAATCGTGATTAAAAAGCGGGAGTCGGTATGGAGTTTGAAGTCCAAAAGAGCAGGCTGATTGAGGGATTAAGAAGACAGGGTATAAGCGAGCGCGTACTTGCTGCGATGGAGGGCGTACCAAGGCACATTTTTGTCAAGGATAGTGAAAAAAGCGGCGCTTATGCTGATTACCCGTTATATATCGGATGCGGTCAGACTATTTCCGCGCCCCACATGGTTGCTATAATGTGCGACCTTCTTGATATCCATGATGGGATGAAAGTGCTTGAAATCGGTGCAGGTTCCGGTTATCACGCTGCCGTCATGGCAAAACTTACAGGCAGCGGTCATGTTTATGCTGTTGAAATTGTAGGAGCACTTGCGTCCTTTGCCCGCGACAACCTGGAAAAAGCAGGAATTTCAAATGTTACAGTAATTGACGGGGACGGCTCTATCGGGCTTTCGGGTTATGCTCCTTATGACAGGATAAGCGTGGCTTGTGCTGCTCCAGATATTCTGGATACGCTGACAGACCAGTTAAAAACTGGCGGGAAACTTGTTATTCCAATTGGCAGGCATTACCAGCAGCTCTACCTTGTAACAAAAATAAATGGTTTGAAAAAAGAAGAAAAAGGGGGCGTTGTTTTTGTGCCCCTTATTGGTAAAAAAGGTTTTTCGTATTAAAGTGTATGAAGTATGCCAGTCTGGATTTTCTCGACTAACTTATTCCATTCATCTTTTTTTAACCTGACAATGTTTGAATCTTCACCGATTAAAACGTCGTCGCCTACTGTTTCTACTGCCGGGCAGCAACCTTTGTCACAGATATATACTTTCATTTTTGATTCTCCGTTTACTTAAAAGACAGTATTGGATATAAAGTTTTCCGTTTATGCGTGTTTTTGGCACAACGCAGCACAAACACAAGTAACTATGCCTGTTTTTCTTTTGACTCTTTCCATAATTTAAAGAATAGATATAGGACTAACGAGGATGTCAAAAACAGGGTTATGTATGATATTGCATATATCAAATTTTTGTCATAGCTGCTACTTACATCCGTTTCATTTCCCAATGTTTCATTTCCCAAGGTTTCATTTCCCGATGTTTCGTTTTTCTCAGGTAAAGCTGAATCGACAGACACATTTTCCGATTGGTTCACTCCTGTCTCGTTCCTCAAGCCAGAGAGTGTCTCTTTAACATAATTGAAAAACCTTGCAATCATACTGTTTCCTTCAGTTTCATTTCCCGATGTTTCATTTTTCTCAGGTAAAGCTGAATCAATAGACACATTTTCCGATTGGTTCACTCCTGTCTCGTTCCTCAAGCCAGAGAGTGTCTCTTTAACATAATTGAAAAACCTTGCAAT
>PGYG01000064.1 GCA_002839545.1 Candidatus Methanoperedentaceae archaeon HGW-Methanoperedenaceae-1 | reverse complement strand
CGGATAGCGGTGATTTTGATGATGCGGCGGATGTGAATGGAGACGGCGTAATTGATATATCCGATGCGGTGAAAATAGGGAAGAAATGGAGTTAGGAAAGTGAACTCATTCAAATATTCGATATATTTATAACACAGAAATACCCTTATCACGTAACATGAAAATAACTGAAACACTCAAAAATTCATCTTATGCAATTATCTTCGGGTTTTTTGGTCTCATTATAGGAATATGGACAGCTGATGTTCTTTATATGATTGCCCTGGAAAATATAGACCGTGTGACTACAAGGTATATCTCACTGGCAATTATTCTTATAATAATTACAGCATCAGCATTACTCGGCTTCACAAAGGGAAAATCCCTGTTGGAATCCGATACTGCTAATCCAGAGCAGTCATAAATAAAATCAATTTTTTAGGATGTTTCGGAGGACTTTATGCGGGTTATTATCATTGGCGCAGGAGATGTCGGTTATCAGGTTGCAAAGACACTCTGTAAGGACAATGACGTTTTTATTATAGATAAAGATGAAATAGCATGTAACAGGGTAAGGGAACTGGATGTGCAGGTATTGCAGGGCAACGGTGCAGATGTCAAACTCTTGAATAAGGCAAATGTTACAGAAGCAGAGCTTGTTGTGGCTGTAACTGGTATGGATGAAGTAAACATCGTGGCATGCATGACCTCAAAAATCCTGAACGGTAAAGTGAAAACAATCGCCAGGGTCAGCAATCCGGATTATATTGACAGACCTGTATCAGTACGCGAAACTGTAGGCATGAATGCAATGATATGTCCTGAATTGTCACTGGCTTCTGAGATTAGCCAGATATTGTACATACCAGAGGCAATTGATGTTGATAATTTTGTATCCGGACAGGTAAAGATGATGGAACTCAAGGTCGGGGAGAAAAACCCGCTTGTTGGCAAGAAGTTATCTGAATCAGCTCTCCCCGAATGTTGTATTATGTCGGCTATAATCAGGGGTTCGGAATTAATGATACCACACGGCGATGATGTTATCCAGCAGAACGACAGGGTTGTAATTGTCGGAAAAACCGAAGCCGTTGATGAAACAAGAAAGTTGTTTGAGGAAAAAGAACAAAGCAGCGGGAAAATAGCAGTCGTTGGTGGGGGAGAAGTGGGATATTACCTCATTAAGCTTTTAAGTAAGGCAAATTTTAAACTGACATTAATCGAACTGGATAAAAAAAGGAGTGAACAGCTTGCACAGGAACTTGAAAATGTTCTTGTTATTAACGGCGACGGGACTGATATTAATTTATTAAAAGAAGAAAACATCGAATCCATGGATGCTGTGGTAGCAGTCACAAACAGTGATGAGAAGAACCTGTTGTGTTCTCTTCTTGCAAAAAGAATGGGGGCTAAAAAAGTTATTGCAAGGACTGACCGCCCTGATTATGCACAGCTTTTTGAGATGGTTGGTGTGGATATTGCACTGAGTCCAATCCAGGCGACTGTCAATGAAGTCCTGAAATATACAATGGGAATCGGTATCCTTTCGATGGTCAACATTGAAGATAAAGGCAAGATTATCGAACTGATAGCTAAAAAAGGTTCGAAGATTATCAACAAGAAACTCAAGGATGTTAAATTCCCCCGCGGCGCTATTGTCAGTGTGATTGTGAGGGAAAAGGAAGTTATAGTTCCGGGAGGCAACCACGTAATACTACCTGACGACAGGGTTGTAATCTTTTCATTACCTTCTGAACTGCCCGAAGTTGAAGAACTGTTTGGTTAATTATTGGATTAAAGACAGTGTGCGGCAAAATAATAAGATTTAATATACGCATAATCATTACGTAAACCGATTAAAAATGAATATTATTTTACTAGGTCCTCCCGGGGCTGGAAAAGGAACCCAGGCTAAGAAGATTTCAGAACAATACTCACTCCCGCACATTTCAACAGGTGATATACTCCGCCACAATATCAGCATGAATACCCATCTTGGAATAAAAGCAAAGTCATATATGGATAAGGGCGAACTTGTCCCTGACGAACTGCTGGTGGATATAATTAAAGCAAGGTTGTCAGAAAAGGACTGTTCGGCAGGATTCCTGCTTGATGGTTACCCAAGGACAATACCGCAGGCAGATACACTCGGGAAACTCCTTGCTGATTCAAAGAGGAAAATTGACGTTATCCTGAACATCCATGTGGATGACGAAGAACTAATAAACCGTCTTTCAGGCAGGCGTATGTGCTCATGCGGCACCAGCTACCATGTTTTATTTAACCCACCCGCTAAGGAAGGGAAATGCAACGCCTGTAATTGTGAACTGTACCAGCGTGACGATGACAAACCCGAAACTGTGAGAAACAGGCTGGTGGCTTATAAGAAACAGACCCAGCCGTTGATAGATTATTATAATAAGAAAGCTCTCTTGAGTACAATTGACGGCGGAAAGGATATCCCTTTGATTTTTGAGGATATCAGGAAAGTACTGGAGAAATATGATTAAAAAGACGTTGAATAAATTAGTGCTGTATCTTGGTATTTTCATGATGTTTGGCATCATGTTATTCCCTGATATGAGGGATATTATAGGTCATGTTGTCGGGAAAGTGTTAGACCCGCTGCTGTTACTTCTTCCACTGCATATGATTATCTTCATTCTTGCAGCAATAACAGGCTTGTATGCGTCACTTATCCAGAAATATACAATGGACTGGGAAATGATGAGGCGCGTACAGGACAGGATGAAGAACATACAGAAAGAGTTCCGCCAGGCACAGCTTGCGAACAACGCCCAGAAAATGAAAAAACTGGAAACACAGCGTACGCAGATGATGGGCGACCAGATGGAGATGATGAAACAGCAGTTTAAACCTATGCTGTATATCAGTATTATTTCAATCCCATTGTTTTTCTGGGTTTACCTTGTTATCGGAAATGCGCCTACCGCTACAATGGTTTTCCCGTTCTGGGGTGAGCGGCTTTTGAACGAGCAGCTTTTCGGACCTTTCCAGCACTGGTTATTCTGGTATTTCTTATGTTCAATCCCTGTCAGCCAGATGACAAGAAAAGCATTGAATATAGGCGGTATGTAATTGATTATTACCATCAGCGGTCCGCCGGGAAGCGGAAAGAGCACACTTTCAAAAAAACTCTCTTCACAGCTTGGCATGGAACTTATTTCCATGGGCGATATTTTCAGGAAAATGGCAGAAGACCGCTGTATGTCACTTGAGGAATTCGGGATTTTGGCAAGCTCCAATGAGGAGATTGACCGTAAGCTT
Organism: Candidatus Methanoperedentaceae archaeon HGW-Methanoperedenaceae-1; assembly: GCA_002839545.1. GTDB lineage: Archaea > Halobacteriota > Methanosarcinia > Methanosarcinales > Methanoperedenaceae > Methanoperedens_A. The sequence continues at coordinate 9,718 of PGYG01000064.1, read as the reverse complement.
GACGAATCACAGCAGAAAATTGCAAAGGAAAAGGATAATATCATCCTTGAAAGCAGGCTGTCCGGGTTTCTTGTGGATGCAAACCTGAAAATATGGCTTAAGGCATCCCTTGAAACAAGGGCTGAACGTATCGCAAATCGGGAGAATAAACCAGTGTCGTCTGCACTTGATGAAACCCTGGAACGGTCAAAGTGCGAGGCGCAGCGTTACCTGGATTATTACAACATTGACGTATCAGACCTTTCGGTGTATGACCTTGTGATTGATTCTGCGAAATGGTCACCTGATGAGATTACAGAAATAGTTGCGAAGGCTGTTAGTTATTTACCATGAACCTGCTACCATCTGAAATAAAAAGGGAAACCCTGGTAAAATCAGAGGATACGACTGATGACAGGTATGGTAAGAAGCCGGTTGACCGTCCTATTGAGGAATATCTCAGGAAAGGAGTGGTGAACCTTGATAAGCCGGCAGGTCCTACGAGCCATGAGGTAACCTCGTGGGTCAAGAAAGTGCTGGAACTTGATAAAACAGGGCACAGCGGGACACTTGACCCGAATGTTACTGGACTTCTTCCTATAATGCTTGGGAATGCAACAAAAGGCGTGGATGCGCTCCTGACAGCGGGTAAGGAGTATGTATGCCTTATGAAGCTGCATAAACCCATGCCTGAAAAGATAATTAAAAGTGTTTTTGGAGAGTTTACAGGCGGGATTTACCAGAAGCCGTCTATCAAATCAGCAGTTAAAAGGGAAACGCGGGTCAGGAATATTTATTATCTTGAGATCCTTGAAATTGAGGATGGGAAAGTCCTTTTCAGGGTTGGGTGTGAAGCTGGCACGTATATCAGGAAATTATGCCATGATATGGGAATGGCTATGGGAACAGGTGCGAGTATGTATGAACTGCGCCGTACCAAGACCGGACCGTTCCGGGAAGATGAAACACTTATCACGCTCTATGACCTGAAAGACGCGTATGTGGAATGGAAGGAAAATAACAATGAGGAGTTGCTGAGAAAAGTAATCCTTCCGATGGAGTACGGGTTGTCGCACCTGCCGAAGATTGTTATCAGGGATAATGCCGTGGATGCAATATGCCACGGTGCGAGCCTTGCGGCGCCTGGTGTGCTTTCACTGGATAGCGATATTGAAAAGGGAGACCTTGTGGCTGTTTTTTCGCAGAAAGGCGAGGCTGTTTCTTTCGGGAGGGCGCAGATGAAGTCGCGTGAGATAGTAAAGGCTGTCATGGGTGTTGTGGTTACTACTGACCGTGTGTTCATGGAGCCTGGGACTTATCTTAAGGGATGGAAAGCGAAAGCAAAAACAAATTAGATACAAGTATTTGGATTTAATAATACTGACATAACATAATTAAATTAGTATATTTAGTGACCGTTTCAATTCGTGTTGGTGAATAAAAGTTAACATTATTGTTAACAAAAAACCGAAATAATGATTGAGGCAAAACTAAATGAAATATCAATCTAAGCTTTGCGTTCTTTGCGCTCTTTGTGGTGGGCGCTCAACACCTTAAACCGCCAAGAACGCAAAGTAAGCAGTGCATAAAAACTATACCAACACGTAATGTAACGGTCTCCTTATTGGGGATTATATTTATATCTAAATAAACCAACAACATGACTATATGGAAACTAAGCATTACTGGAGGTGAAAGAATGAGCCATGCTACAATCAAGCAAGAAATCGTAAGACAACTTGACCACATGTCACCTGAACTCCAGATTCGAGTGCTTGATTTTGCTCAGGCATTGGTTCAACCTAAAGGTGTGCACGGCAAACAACTCCTTCGCTTTGCCGGTATTCTAAAAGACGATGACGTTCGGAATATTACTCAGGCAATCGAGGAAGGCTGTGAGCAGGTGGAAATTAGTGAGTGGTAGGTTTTTGCTGGACACTAATACCGTAATTGCTCTTTTTGGTGACAGGGCTTCGATCAAAGAGCATCTGGCTCGTGCGGATGAGGTCTTTGTATCCAGTGTTGCTCTGGGTGAGCTATACTATGGCGCTTTTAAGTCCAGCCGTGCAGAGGATAACCTCAGACAGATTGAGGATTTTGCAACAAGCTGCACCGTATTGTGTTGCGATAAAAATACAGCTAAAGAATACGGTTCGATTAAGAACAGGCTGCGAAAGAAAGGCACGCCAATTCCTGAGAACGATATATGGATTTCCGCTATTGCTAAACAGCATGATATTATTCTGGTAACGTCCGATAAACACTTTGAGGAAGTTGATGACCTGAAGCAGGTGGTGTGGTAATGCCGAATTTACCGTATTTTTTGCATCCTGTCCCCTTCAAGCTTGAAAAGGGATTCCATATAATCAAGAATGACTTTTACATCAGAAATAGCAAGCTCGCTGACATTGGTTATCCTGATACCGAACCTGATATTATTATCAGGAAGGACTTCATATCTGCGTTTTATTTCGACATCAGACACTTATCAGTTCACCTGAACGGCTTAATGTCTACCTGTATAAAATAAGTTACGGTTTTAGATAACTTCTATCTAAAATAAAATGTTACAATTCCAGTTCAAACCCGATAATCGGGTGTTCCATCCCGAAGTTGGAAATTACTTCTGGGTGAAGTTCCCCGAATACTCCTATTTTTAAGCCGACAACAAAAATATCAGCGCGCCTTCCTCCAAGGAATGCAGGGTCGCCAGACTCCTTAACCTCATAGGAGATGCGCCTCTCCCTCATTACAGCGTCCACAACGGATTGTATTTCCGTAAAATTAGCCTGCGGATGAATTGCAACCGCACCAAGCCTCAACCTGTTCTGGCAGTCCACAATGACCTCACCCGCTTCAAAAATGCGCTGTGGCTGTTCACGATGCCTGTTTATTGAAAGAATCTCAAGCAGGTTCGGAAGTATTGTCGAACGTACTATTGTATGGTCTTCACTTATCGGATACAGTATGCGGGTAATCCCATCCGGTTTTTCACGCCGCATCATGTCAAACTGTAACCTCTCGCTTGATAGCGTAAACGGCATCACGTCATAATATCCCAGCCCGACCATTATTTCCCGCATTGAATCCCTGAGTTCGGAAATCGGGTGGGCTGTGCCTATTGCAGATGTTTCAGGAAGTTCAGGTTTAATATTTCCATACCCGTATGCAATGCCAATATCCTCAATTAAATCCCATGTATGCATTATGTCGGAGCGGTAAGAAGGAATTGAAACCTCAATGCCATCACCAGATTTACGTGCGCCGAACCTCATTTTTCCAAGGTATGAGATTATTTCATCATCAGTAAGCGCAAAGCCGAGAAGTTCCTTGACTTCACTACTGTCAAGTTTCATCGTGGCTGGTTTCAGGTCAGGTGTCTGTTTCCCGTCAATCATGACTGATTCCACCTTACCGCCGCGTTCTGCAAGCGCTGTCACCACGATATTAAGGGCTGTTGAAACGGCAGGGTCAAGACCTGTAATTTCGATAAGCAGGTCTGTTGTTTCTTCTGTGACCCTCGTAAGTTCGCCATTGATTATTGGCGGGAATGAAACAACATTGTCGTTTGCATCAAGGATAAGCGGGTATTTATTAAAATCTTCAAGGATGAATGCGAATTTAACACCTTTCGGGTGTTTTTCAAGTATTTCCTTCATGCTCATTGGTTCGGTAAAGTCAAGCGGCACGAACTTAAAACCAGGGTCTTGCGCAATGTACCTGAAAGGCGGTGTTATTTTTGAGAGGTCGTGTACCCCGATGGAGACTTTTCTCCTGTTCCTGCCAACTGCCCAGTGCATGGATTCCTGGAGCGCCATCAGGGATTCGATACTGCTTGATGTGAATTTGACGTTCCGCACAACTGCGCTTACAATATAGGGGCGGATGCTGTCAATATCAGTGTCTTTTGTAAATTTGATGTCTGATTGCGAAACTTTGTATTCACAAAGACCTGTTTCCTTGCCCATGAAACCCCTGACTGCGCGCGCTACTCCTTCAACGCTGTAAAGGTCAGGTCTGTTCGGGAAGAACTCGATGTCTATATGGTCGTCCTCAATTCGCTCGATGTCGCAGCCCATCATTGGGATTCGCTCAATGATGGTGTCCTTATCCATTCCGGAGAGTTCTTCAAAGTCTTTGTAATCCAGTGAAATAACAGGCATTTATAATCGACCTGAAAAAGGAATGGAAGATATATTAATTGTTCTGTTGTGTGACGGTTGATTACAAATACGCCTTGTCATGATGCTCAATAACAAAAATGCCTGTCGAACTCATCCATGTTTTTAAAGTGAACCCTTTTATCTTCTTTCTCGATTTTGTCGAGGTTGTCGGTATATTCAGGATTTACTTTTCGGTGAATATCGCTGTCAATTTTCTTCATTGTTATTTCAAACTTGGAGTTATACCTATAAAAATTTGTTCATCTCTATAGGCAACGATATTTTCGACCTTTTTAGCTCCTTATTGTTTGTCATCTAATCAATTTTTAACTGTTCCTCTCAAATAATCTATCATGGGCTGTCAGGCATCTGCTCAGCCATGTAATCAGGCATCGGAATCCTCTCACCCACACGCACAAGCATCGTATCCATAACCTTTGGCATCATCTTTGGCAGAAGTATCGGGAACAGCACAGGGAACATTGGCTTCATGAGTTCAAGGGAATACGGAACCTTACCCATTACCCGCATCATCCTGCCCATGCCATAAGGCATGGATTCGATAAGTTCAGGCCACATGGTTCCCATAATGTCAGCAAAACCCTGTGGCGTCATGAGGACAATCATCTTCTCGAAAACCGCCCACTGTGCCCTGACTTCAGGGTTGGGGTCAGGGAACTCATATCCAAGCGCAGAAGCAGCAAAATGTGCAAGGTCAACCACTTCAACAGGCACGTTCTTCGCATCCGCGCTTACCCTTAACTGGAACTGGCAGCACGGGCACAGCGCAAGTATCTTTTCCGCTCCTGCTTCAACAGCCTCGTTAAGCCGCATCCCGCCAATATCGGCTGCAACAGGCGGGTCTTTAAGTAGTGTCAGCACTGAGCCGCAGCAATGTGCCTTTTCCCTGTTGTGGCTCATTTCAACATAAGTTACGTTTGGAATAGCCTTTATAAGGTCGCGCGGCGGTTCATACACTCCAGACACCCTGCCCATGTGGCACGAGTCATGAAGTGTTACTGTCACTGGTTTCTCAGCCCCGGATTTGAATTTGAACCCGCCGGATTTAATCTTCTCAGAAAGAATCTCGCTGTAATGTTTTGAGGTAATACCATACTCAATCCCGAGTTTATTTGCCCAGTCGGGATAAACATGACGCCACATCATATCACAGGCAGGACACGAGGTAATAACCGTATCAGCGCCTGATGCCTTTACAGCGCTGATGTTCTTTTTCATGGTTTCCTCAAACACATCCCACTTGCCTGCAACAAGCATAGGTGTAGCACAGCAGTTTTCTTTTGCACCGAGGTATGTAAAATCAACACCAGCTTCATCCAGCAGCCGCACACTTGCTATCCCGATATCCTTTTCAACAAAACTGGCTGTACAGCCTGCAAAATAAACATTTTTGGCTTTAGTGCCAACACCGTGCTTTTCTTTCATGTCTTCAGGGAACCACAAAGAACGGTCTTTCCGGTAGCCTGCCCATATATCACCCTGCGCGCGCAAGGCTTCTGTCATCATCTCAAACGGCGGGATGGTCATTCTCTTTTCCTCGTGAATGAGAAGACCGCGCAGTTTCATCCATGAAGGTTCAATTGGCAGCGCAGCAGAACACCGTAAATTACACAGTTCACAGGTCGTGCAGACAAGAATAGTATCCACCATCTTCTGGTTCCACTCTTCCCGTCCTTCCATGTACTCGCGCAGCCAGTACCATTTACCCCTTGGACTCTGGCTCTCCCAGCCCCGTCCATAAAACTGGTCGCATTCATCCACACAGTAACCGCACTGGGAGCATGAATAGGCATACCATGCAACGTCTGCCGGAATCCCGCGGACATCCTTTCCAGGCATCTCCCCGATTCTTGTCGTTACAGCATTACCGAAAGGACGAATCAATGGTTCAAAACTGCTTGCAATGTTGAGGGCTGTACCCAGCATCCCCCCGCCCAGGACCTTGCCTGGATTCATTATACCGGCAGGGTCTATTTCGGATTTGAACGCACGAAGTTTTTCAACACGGTTTTTGCCAAGCACACTGTCTGCTTTCTTTGAGAAATACAAACCTGTTGCATAAGGTCTGCCGCCATGCTTTTCGGCGATTTTCATTATTGTAAGTACAAGTCCGAACACGAAATTGTAGCTGAACTTGCGCTGATCGCTGGGGATAAAACCAAGAATCACGGCTTCTGGTTCACCGTTTGCACCGTTTCGGATAATAACGCCTTCTTTCACTACAGGCTGGTTAACCGTGCGCTCAATTTCTGCCATCACATCGCCAAGTTTTGACAGGGGCACGATGACTTCAGCAGGAACAAGCGATGGACCAAGCCGCTTTACAACCATTAACTTAAAACGGTGTTCCCATTCCTCAGTCGCAATGCTGTTACTTAATATTTCAGCATTACACGTCTTTACAAGTTCTTGTAATCCTGTGCGAACGGTTCCCGAATCACCTGCCCTGAAAGCAAGTGTCAGGATATAAGCCTCAGGCAGGAGCACGCGCTCTTCTGCAGGATGCCCGTGTTCTTCCATCAACGGCGCCTTATTCTTCAATTCAGCCATGTGCGGATTGATAAACACCATTGACCAGATTGGAAGTCCGGCTTCAATTATGGAATTTACCAGTCCCTGCGTATCATGTGCATCAGGGCAGGCTATGGAAACCACATCCACATCCTCTTTCGGCTGGACGTGAAGAGTCACCTCGCTGATAAAACCTGTTATCCCTTCCGCATCTGAAACCAGACCGAGTTCTTTACCTGTGAAATTTCTTGCCTCGCCTGTTGGCAAAACAACCCTTGCCGAAACAACATTCTCATTGAAAAAACCAAATTCATAACTCCCGATACCTGCTCCCCCCTGCGCAAGCCAGCCGCCGACAGTGGATGAAGGATAACTTGTCGGGTACAGCCTGAGTGTCAGGTTCCGTGACATGAGCCAGTTATCCAGCTTCTCCCATGTGATTCCGGGCTGGACTGTTACTGTCGGTTTATCTTTGTCAAACGTTACTACGTCTTTCATCCGGTAAAAATCAACAACTATGCCGTTCTTAACAGGCACGGCTCCGCCATAACCTGAGGTCGCTTTTCCGCGCGGCGTAAGCGGAAGCTTCTGCTTATTTGCCCATTTTACAAGTTCGACCAGTTCATTTTCATTCACGGGCTGGACTACTGCATCTGGTATTGTATCGCCCACCAGAGGCTTGACCATATTCGGGATTGATGCAATATCGTGCCCGTATAATTTTCGTTCACTCCTGTCAAAAGTAAGGCGGCTCCCGAATTGTTCTTCAAGATACGCTCGCTGTCCTGTATTTAATTTACTCAATGTAAAACCCCCATTGTTACAAATAGAACATGTTGTCCGGATTTGCTTATTTTTAAACTATGTGCACTTTTATTTAAATAGATATTGCCGGTTCCAGTCATTTTTGTATTGGGACATATTATAGAGGTCATTCAAATCGCCTATTTAATGTTTTGACAAAAGCACACATAACCACACTGAATATATAGGTTGTGGTCTGGAGTTTTGCCGGCTTATTAAAAAATGGATAAAAAACAATGTCATTGGTACTTTATCGCAGGGAAATGAATTCCCGGCTCGAATTTATATTAAAATATTTAAGTGATAAATCCAATGTTGGTTTTGTGTTTAATAAAAATGTATTGTAATTACACAAAAAAGACCGGATTTAAACTAAAGAGTGGATTTTTCATTGGATAAAAAAGGGATAACAACAAATGAATTAATCATAGGTATCCTGATGCTTCTTATCCTGTCAGGGTTCGTTAGCCCTGCTGTGGCTTTTGAAAACAGCCAGCTGCAATGGACAACAGGTATCTCAGGCAAACTCCAGCGCAATGAAGCATTGAGTTACATGGGATACTCAGTGAAAGCCGTGGTATTTCCCCCGCCGGTTGAGTCAGACCGGTATAAAGAAGTTCCTGTGGAATCTGTTGCCACTTATGTCGGATTGGAGATTTCAAAAAAAGGTGTTTTCCAGGAAACTGTTATGCTCGGACCCTTTGAATCGTATATAGTTCCTGGTGGGGAAATAAAAATCACGGTAAAAGAGCTTCCTTTAGGGTCTGCCACAGAATGGTTGTTCGAAAGTTATAGTCCATGGGTTATTGTTGAAATCGAGTCACGGGGAATTCCCGGTCTTGAAATTTCAATAACGGCAGATAAAGATGACTACAGTCCTTATTCTGAGATTCCGGTGACAGTGACACTAAATAATAAAGGGGAAGCTGATGCTGTTAATGTTGATATGGATATCCAGACAGGACTTCCGATATTGAGGGGGAATTTAAAGTACCACTATGAGAGAATAGGAAAAGGCGCATCAATAACTGAAACGATTACTTTCACGGCACCGGCACATGAAGAGCGGGAAATTTACAATATTGCTGCAAACGTTAGCAGTTATGATGTAAAGGGCACGCAATATTCTGCAAAAGCGATAAAAAGCATCTCAGTATCGGTTATTTCTGTTGAATGCCTGTCTTTCAGGAAAAGCACAGTCCAGAAAATTTACCTGAAAGACCTTGCTGTTGTTTCGCTGTCTGTTAAAAACAGCGGGACATGTGACCTGAAAAACGTAACTATTACGGATTCTGTCCCTGCCAATATCAAGCTGCTGGGAAACCATTCACTTAAATGGATTACCGATTTCCCGCCGTCTGCAGAATGGGATTATACTTACCTGATTAAACCTGAGGAGCCAAACAAGGATGGTTTTATATTACCGGCAGCGTCTGCAATATACAGGTTACGGGGTGAGGTTTACAATATACAATCCAACCAGCCGAAAATCATTGTATATGGACCGAAAATAGTACTTTCAAAACAGGCAGACGTTTCTTCGGTTGTCACGGGCGATACGGTAAAAGTGACGGTAACTGCCCAGAATACCGGAAGTACTCCGACAAAAGTTACAATATTTGATAATATATCAGGTGAGACAACTTTAATAAGCGAAATTAAAGCTTACGGGAATTCCAATGAGGCTTATGAAAAAATAAGCTTCGGATACACTTACAGGGTTGCCAAATGCACCGAATCGGTTAAAGGCATTTCAGCTTATGAAACTTTTCTTGAATCTGCCAAAAGCTATACTCACTGGGTTCCTGAATGTACTGAATATGTTAACGGGATTGCCGCTTATGAGGATTTTCTTGAAGCTAACACAAAAATCAGCTTTAGCTATAATCTCAAGGTAAATTCAAACGAGTCTTTTAAAATACCTGCCGCAAGTGCGCAATATTTTGAACTCGGTAATATCGGGAAAAAAATTTATACGCAGGCTCAGGGACTGGATATAACAATTATCCATCCAGAAGATCAAATAGTTGAAGAAACCCCGGAAGAAACGCCAGCACCTGTACCCACAGAAACCCAGGCACCGCCCCAGGATGAGGCACAGGATATTATTATGAACAGGAGTGCGGGTGAAAAAATTATGCGGAATAATACGTTTTTTTTGAGTTACTTATGGAACCGAAGCGATATTATCTTCCTGAATAAATCGGTTCGAGAGGCTGGTGAAGGTTCTGGAATCAAGA
>PGYG01000002.1 GCA_002839545.1 Candidatus Methanoperedentaceae archaeon HGW-Methanoperedenaceae-1 | reverse complement strand
GATTCAATACCAAGCATGGATTTCACTTCGCCGTTTAAGCCGTCAAAATCGTAACTGTCCCCTGCTATTGTGCCAAGAAGTGCGATTCCGGAAACCTCGCCACCGCCAAGCGCCTGAACCCTGCCCTCGTTGTTGACAACCATTCCCTTCTTCCTGTAAAATGGCTCACTTGCTATCACGATATTTGCCTTCTGTGCAGTTGCGCTATTGTGTCCTGTCTGGATAATCAGGTTCTTGAGTTTTCCCGCCACTTCAGCGGGAATTACCTCAAGCACATCAGATTCAAGGCAGAACAGTGTGTCGATGCTGCCCTTATCAATTTCCTCAACAAGCTTTGAAAGCGCCTGTTGTTTCACATCCTTTGAAACAAGATATGCGCCTGTGGAATTCCCGAAAGGCTTGAGGAACGTGAGCTTTGCGCCTGCGTTCCCTGCAAGTGCAAGCACACTCTTTAAATGCCCGGTATCAGAAAGCGGATGGAAATCAGCTATAACAACAGAATCCCCGGTAAGCGCAAGCTGTGAAATGTCATCCGGGCTTATGTTATCATCGGCAATCGGCAGTTCCTTATATCCCACAGCCGTAATCTTAGCGCCCCTCTTTTTCGCAGAAACAAGTCTTCTCACTATAAGCGGATACTGGGTATAAGGGTCAATGAAAAGCACGATATGTTTTGCAGCCTCAATTTCGCTGTACGGTATCCCGACACGTAATGTTGGGTGCGTATCTTCAGGCAGCCCGTCAAAATCAACACCAGTGTACAGCGGCACCTTTAGTTTTTCAGAAAACTTCTGGAATGCAAGGTGTTCCTCAGAGCTTGTATTCCCGAACGATACAAACGCAGTAGAGCCAGATGAAAGCCTGCTTGCAGCTTCTTTTGCAGCATCTTGCGCCTGCGCTTCGCTGCCGTCAATCATGGATTTAACCGAAGTAAAAAGGGAAGGCAGTTTCATCCCGAACCTGCACAATTTCCCGGCATTTGCAGGTGAGGATTTCCTGAAATCAACTTCCAGCGCGCCGTTCTCGCGGATATACAGACCGCACCCGAAATTACATCCGGGGCATATTGTTGGAAAAACATTATCGCTCATTCAAGAACCTCCTTTTTGTGAGCCTTGACAAACGGACGAAGCGGTGATAATCCTGGTGAATTCTTGAGTGTCTCTGAGTTCCCTGAGTTCTCTGTAAACTCTGTGGTAGAAAATCCCCCATCCAGAGAACTGCTCTTCAAATTCCCAATGTGAATTTCGCCAAACGGACGAAGCGGTGATAATCCAGATGAATTCTGGAATATCCCTGTGTTCTCTGTGATAGAAAAGCCTTCACTCACGGAACATCTATTCACAACCCTATCACGAACACCAGCACCGAATCCCAGAGGAGTTAATCCAGGAGAAGTTTCCAGTGTCTCTATGTCCTCTTTTGCTAACATCCCTTTTCCCAGTGAACAAAATAAATCAGGAGCGGGTCTGCCCCCCTCCTTCTTTTTCTGGTTCCTATTAAAACTAGAATCTTCAATCATTCAACTTCACCTCGAAATACGGTGGTTTTCGCATATCCATTCCAGGCTCGTATCCAAGCTCATCCTGCACAGGGTTTGCAAACCGCCTGTAAAGCCGTGTCAGCGGAATATCAGCAGGACACACATCAGTACACTGCCCGCACCCGATACATGAATCTGCAAGATGCAGGAAACGGGTTAAATGGAACATCGACATCTTATAACCGTCAGCACGACTGTGGTATTGCGTGCATTTTGAAACTTCACCGCATGAGCACGTTGGACACACCGTCTTGCAAGCGCCGCAGTCAATGCAGTTCTCAAGCTCTTTCCTGAAAAGCGCAAGCCTGTCATCAACAGGCACGAATACTTTATCCTTCCATTTCCCTGCAAGGTCTTCCATTGCGCCTTTAATCTTGCTTCGGATTGCAATTCCCTTTGCCTCTGGTTCTTTTACCTCAACCATTCCGGCATCAATGGCATTTTGCAGCAGTTTCGCGCCCTTCTCGGAATTGACCTCAACGAACGTGGCGCGACCCGCAAGGTCGCCTGTTACGCCCCAGTTACCGCATGCAATGTCAGCGTTATTCGGCACCTTAATCGTACAGTACCGGCAGCTTTCACGCCGCCCGTACCCTTTCTCCTCAAGCTCATCGATTGTTATGCCATGCGCCTGCCCGTCCTTAGTCTTGAATATCAGCTTACCCTTCTCTATTTCCTCACCCTCGACATCTTCGGGCTTGATATTGTAAACGGTTTCAAGCATCTCACGTGTCACGGCAGGGTGCATTGAGCCTCCGCAGTTGAGTCCTATAATGAATGTATTATCAAGGTCAACAGCATTGCGTTTTCCCTGCTCGATAATTGCGCGCACATCACATCCTTTTCCAGGCACAGCAATTCTCATGCCTTTATCAGCTATGAGTTTTGCAAAATTGCTCGGAACAGAATGCAGCGAACCCGCAGAATTCAAAACCTCGTCCATGTCTGATGTAATAACAGGCACTGCTTCAAACTCGTTTATCTTCTTCAATACAACAACTGCATCCACGAGTTTCTTTTCAAGCGCCGCAGCAAGTACTGATGTCACAAGACCGCCTGAACCCCCGCGCTTCCTGACTTCCTCGTTTGTAGACCAGCCGACAAACACATTACCTTTTTCCATCACGCCACCCCCTCAGGTTTAAGCGGACTCGGTCCGATTTTCTTGACTTCCTCTGTCACATCGCGGATGAAATTGGCAAACTTCTCGCCTTCGCTTGCAGAAATCCAGTTAAGGTAAAGCCTTTCCTTTTCAAGTCCCAGCTCATGTACGACATGCTCAAGGAACTTGTACTTGATTTTTGTCTTATCATTACCGTTAACGTAGTGGCAGTCACCTATATGGCATCCTGTCACAAGCACGGCATCAGCGCCCTCAAGGAACGCGTTGAAAACATGAATCGGGTCAATCCTTCCTGAACACATGACACGGATAATCCTTGCACTTGGTGGCTGCTGGAACCTTCCCATGCCTGCACTGTCTGCGCCTCCGTAAGAGCACCAGTTACAGCAAAACGCAACTATCTTGGGTTCCCATCCGCCAGCATCAGGCTTTGCATCTGCACTCATGCTGGAACCTCCTCGAACCTGAACACGTTCTTAACCTGCGCAATAACCTGGTTATTCTTGAAATGGTCCTGTTCAAGCGCTCCTGTCGGGCATGCTGCTACGCATGTTCCGCATCCTTTACAGAGTGCTTTCATAACATTAGCCTTGCCAGCCTGTTCATCCATCTTAATAGCCTGGAACGGGCACATGGGTATACATACTTCGCATCCCACGCAAACATCAGGATTCACAATAGCAGTGATGCCTTCTGTTGTGGCTTTTTTGTTCTTCAATAAAATAGTGGCGCGGCTTGCACATGCGCTTCCCTGCGATACTGCATACGGAATATCCTTTGGACCTGATGCAACACCTGCAAGGTAAACCCCGTCAATTGTTGTATCAACAGGTCGCAGTTTCGGGTGGGCTTCCATCAGGAAACCGTCTGTGGCTTTTGAAAGTTTAAGAAGCTGCTGCAACTTGTTTATGCCTTCATTTGGCACAACACCTGTTCCCAGTACAAGCAGGTCAAACTCAAGATTGCGCATTTCTCCTGCGAGTGTATCCTCGACACGAACCTTGATATTTCCTGTTTTCGGGTCTTCCGTAACCTCAACAGGTCGTCCCCTCAGGAACTTCACACCGAGGTTTCGCGCCCTGTTGTACGATTCCTCGTATGCCCTGAACGGTGTCCTGATATCAATGTACATGACCGTATGGTCTGTCTCAGGACGCTTTTCCTTAAGGAGCTGGGCGTTCTTGATTGTGTACATACAGCACACGCCAGAGCAGTAGATGTTTGTCTCCTTGTCACGAGAGCCAACGCAATTCACGAATCCAACCCTGATTGGCTCCTTGCAGTCAGAAGGCCGGACAATATGTCCGCCCGTTGGTCCTGCCGCATTGAGCAGCCTCTCGAATTCCATTGCAGTGATAATATTATCATATTTCCCATACCCGTAATCACCCCTTGGCGCAGGGTCGTATGTCTTGAAACCGACAGCGCCGATAATAACACCGACCTCAAGCTCGCTGAATGATGCTTCCTGCTCGTAATTAATGGATTTGCTCTCACACGTTTTGGCGCAGGCTTTGCAGTTTATGCAGTTTTCCTTATCAAGGACAGCACGCAAGGGAACTGCCTGCGGGAACGAAACATAAATGGCTTTCCTCGTCCCGAATCCTTCGTTGAAATCATATGGCACTTCCACGGGACATACCTCGCTGCACTTGGCGCATCCTGTGCACGTGCCAACATCAAGGTATCGTGGTTTGTGCTCGACTTTCACCTTGAAATTGCCGACATACCCGTCCACTTCCTGCACTTCGGAATAACTCATAATCTCAATATTCTTGTTGCGCGCCACTTCCACCATCTTGGGACCAAGGATACAGATGGAACAGTCGTTTGTCGGGAACACCTTATCAAAACGCGCCATCCTCCCGCCGATTGACGGCTCCTTTTCAACAAGGTAAACCTTAAAACCCATATCTGCAAGGTCAAGTGCTGCCTGCATTCCTGCAACGCCAGCACCAACCACAAGGGCTTTATCAATAACAGGAACCTCACTGGCTTGCAGTGGTTCAAGCAGTTTTGCCCTTTCAACACCCATACGGACCAGGTCTTTTGCTTTCTCGGTGGCTTTTTCCTTCTCCCACATATGTATCCATGAGCAGTGGTCTCTGATATTTACGAATTCAAGGAAGTACTGGTTAAGACCCATCTCTTCGATACACGCGCGGAATGTTGGCTCGTGCGTCTTGGGGGAGCATGCCGCCACAACAACGCGGTTAAGGTTATGTTCCTTAATCTTTTGCTGGATGTCAGCCTGACCAGAATCAGAACAGGTGAACTTGTTCACCGAGGTGACAAGTACGCCAGGAAGCGTGGCAATGTAATCAGCCACTGCATGGGTATCAACAACACCCCCTATATTCACTCCGCATTCACATACAAAGACGCCGACCCGCTTTTCTTCATCCTGGCTGGCATCTTTATTTCCAGTATCTAAAACCTCATTCATTTCCTTTCACTTCCTTGACCGGGTTCTCGCCCAGTTTCCTGATTTCTTCAGTAAAATCCTTAATAACTTCTGAGAATCGCAATCCTTCACTTGCTGAAATCCACTCAAGCCGCAGCCTCTTGTCAAGCCCGAGCTTTTCCAGTGCCTTTTTCGTGTTGTTTATCCTGACCTCTGCGTTCTTGTTACCGTCAATGTAATGGCAGTCGCCGATATGGCATCCTGCCACAAGCACGCCGTCAGCTCCGTCCTTCAGCGCTTTCAGGATAAATGACGGTTCAACCCTGCTTGAACACATGACCCTTAAAATCTTGACAGTGGCTGGATACTGGAACCTGCTCACTCCTGCAAGGTCAGCCCCTGCGTACGAGCACCAGTTACAGGCAAACGCCAGGATATTCGGCTCCCACTCGCTCATACCGTCACCTCCACGACCTTTTCGTTCACGGCAATACTCTTTATTCCCTGTTCAAAGGCATCTATCGCCTCACCTATTTCTTTCCGTGAGAAATGCTGGGCTGTGATGGCTCCTGATGGACAGGCTGCCGCACACGAACCGCAGCCCTTGCATGCCGCTGGGTTGATGCGCGATTTCTTTGCGGTATAGCTTACCTCTTCTGCGGTGACAGTTGCTTCTTCCAGTGCAGGCGCATTATACGGGCAAACGGTAACGCACGTTCCGCACCCGATACATTTTGCCTCATTAACAATAGAAACCATTGCTTCGGTCTCGATAAAATCGCGTGACAGGATTGTACATGCACGTGATGCAGCAGCGCTTGCCTGCGAGATGGCTTCTTCCATGAGTTTCGGAGCCTGTGCGCTCCCGCAGAGGAACACGCCGTCAGTTGCAAACTCCACAGGGCGAAGTTTGGGGTGTGCTTCAAGGAAAAACCCGTTCTTATCAAGCGGCACCTTGAAAAGCTGGTTTATTCCTGAATTATCCTCCCCTGAAATGAGCGGGGTACTCAGAACCACAAGGTCGGTTTCAATCTCAATATCCTCATTCAGCATGACATCATGCACAACCACGGCACTATCCTGAACCTGCGGCGGAGCATCCTTGTCGTATTGTATGAATAGGACACCGAGTTCCCTTGCAGTCTCGTACAGTTTCTCAGTGACGCCGTATGTCCTGATATCCCGGTATAACACAAACACGTTTGCCTTGCTGTTTGCCTTCTTTATCCGTATGGCGTTCTTGACAGCATCCACGCAGCATGTACGCCCGCAGTATTCCCGCTCAGGGTTCCGTGCGCCCGCACACTGTATCATAGTAATATTATTCGCACTAAGGTTTTCAGCCAGCATTTTCTCAAGCTGTGCCTGCGTTACAACACGGCTGTTGCTTCCGTATCCGAACAAACCCGCCGGCTCAAGGTTGCGTGCGCCTGTTGCGATAACAGCAGCCCCGAAATCCAGGTGTGTTTCCTGCCCGCCTGAAAGCACCGTGCCCTTGAAATTGCCAAGATGACCTTCCACATCAACGAGTTTTGCCTCGTTCATTACAGTGATTTTATTGTTATCATGTATTTGCCTGGCAAGGTCAGAAATTATCTCAGATGGCTTCTTACCGTCATGCATCTCTGTCATGTCTTTTAGCATGCCGCCGAGTTCCTTTTCCTTCTCGACAAGGGTTACTTCATAACCGTTATTTGCAATATCAAGCGCCGCGGTCATGCCTGCAACACCGCCGCCGATAACCATTGCTTTGTTGATAAGTGAGACTTTCTGTTTGTACAGGGGCTGGAAAAAGGCGGATTTTGCAACTGCCATCCTGACAATGGATTTGGCTTTTTCAGTGGCTTTATCTTTTTCCTTCATGTGTACCCATGAGCAGTGCTCCCTGATATTGGCAAGCTCGAAAAGGTATGGGTTAAGCCCTGCCTCCCTGCATGTATTCTGGAACAGTGGTTCATGTGTGCGCGGCGTGCAGGATGCCACAACCACGCGGTTAAGGTTATTTCCTGAAATTGCCTGCTTTATAGCCTCCTGTGAATCGGATGAGCAGGCATACAGCAATTCCTGTGCATAGGTTACATTTGGCAGGGTCTTTGCATATTCCACAACGCCCGGAACGTTCACAACGCTTCCGATATTAATCCCGCAGTGGCATACGAATACGCCGGTTCTTGGCTCGGAAGAAAGCGTTTTTTCATCGGGGAATTCCCTTTCCTTAATCAGCGTCCCGCGCTCGCCTGAAAGCAACGCAGCCGCTTTTGATGCTGCTGCGCTTGCCTGCGCCACTGTATCGGGAATATCCTTTGGACCCTGTGCCACACCGCAGACATATATGCCGGAAACACTTGTCTCAACAGGAGCCTCAATGCTTGTGGCAATATTCCCGAACTCATCAAGGGCAATGCCTGACGATTCTGCAATAGTGCGGGTTGAATCAGACGGGTCAAGCCCGATTGAGAGAATAACCATATCCAGCCCCTGGGATTTCAGTTCGCCTGTATTGAAATCCTCGTATTTTACTGACAATGTGTTATCTGCACCAACAATGACTTCAGGCGGACGTGAATTCGTGTATTTGATGCCGTACTCACGCTGCGCGCGGTTGTAGAATTCCTCAAAATTCTTCCCGAATGCCCTTATGTCTATGTTAAATATCGTAATATCAAGTTCAGGGTCGTGCTCTTTTGCGATTATGGCTTCTTTTGTTGCATACATGCAGCAAACCGATGAACAGTATTTCCTGCTGATGCGCGGGTTTCGTGAGCCGACACACTGGATAAAGCCTATTTTCTTCGGGACTTCGCCGTTTGAAGGTTTTGTTACATGTCCCTGCGTTGGACCGCTTGCGCTCAGCAGTCTCTCTAACTGGAGGGAAGTGATAACATCAGGATGGTCGAACCTGTAATTTGTCAAAACTGAAGGGTCAAAAGGCTTAAAACCGGTTGCAATGACAACAGAACCCACATTCAGTTCAATCTCTTCGTCTTTTGCCTCATAATCCACAGCCTCGACACCGCATACTTTCTTACAGTTCCCGCACTTGCCTTTTGTGAGGTATATGCAATTGGCAGCATCAATGGTTGCAACCCTTGGTATTGCCTGGGCAAACGGTATGTAGATAGCTTTGCGCTTGCTCATCCCGGCATTGTAATCGTCATCAACTTTCTTCGGGCACTTCTCTGTGCAGTTGCCGCATCCGGTACATTTTGCCTCATCAACGTAGCGCGCTTTCCTGAGAACCTTTACCCTGAAATCCCCTGCCTCGCCTGTTATGGATTTGACATCAGAGTATGACAGGAGTTCAATGTTCGGATGGCGTCCTGTTTCCACAAGCTTCGGCGATAAGATGCACATGGCACAATCGTTTGTCGGGAATGTCTTGTCAAGCTGGGACATCGTGCCGCCAATGCTTGGTTTTGATTCGATAAGATACGTCTTGAACCCGTTGTCTGCAAGGTCAAGTGCAGCCTGGATTCCTGCAACCCCGCCGCCGACTACTGCTACCGAACCTTTCATTGTGCCACCTCAGCTTCAGCTTCAAGGCTTTCTTCTTCCCTGCCCACGGACTCAAGAAGTGCGGAAGTTGACACCATGTTTTTGTCAAGTTCAAGCTCGTTCTTCCCGATTCCCATGGCAAGACCGAGCAACTGCGTAAAATACAGGACAGGCATATCTATCACGGTATCAAGCTCTTTCTCTATCATTGCCTGCTGACCGTCAAGCAGCATGTGGCACATTGGACAAGCAACCACAATGCAGTTGGCACCAGCCGATTTTGCCTCGTCGAATAATTTTTTTGTAAGCTTGAAAGCATACTCCTGGTTGCTCATCAGGAGATTACCGCCGCAGCATTTTGTCTTCTGGGTAAAGGTAAGGCACTGCGCGCCTGTGGCTTTTATAAGAGCATCAAGTGATTGCGGATTGTCAGGATTGTCGAATTTTGAAACCTCAGACGGGCGGACAAGAAGACAGCCGTAATACGGCACGGCTTTTATGCCATTCATTTTTTTAGTGAATTTCCCAGAGAGTGTTTCGATTCCCACATCGTTAACAATAACATCAAGCAGGTGTTTTATTTTGATGCCTTCGTATTTTTCACCCATGGCAGTTTCTATTTTTGTCCTGAAACCCTCGTTTTCCCTCATGGCTTTATCAGCCCGTGAGAGGTTATGCGAGCAGATACTGCACGGTATCACAAGGTCAAGACCTGTTTTCCTGGCAAGCATGTTGTTCCTTGCTGACAGCCCCATAGACAGTTCCTTGTCGAATATTGCTTCAAGTGCGCCGCAGCAGTTCCAGTCCTCGATTTCCGTAAGCTCAATACCAGCGGTCTTGCATACAGCTTTTGTGGAAGCATCGTACTCGCGCGCTGTGCCGTGAAGGGTGCATCCGGGATAATAAGCAAGTTTCATTTCTCCACCTCTTCGAAGATGCGCTTAATCTCTTTCGTACCCTTGATTTTATGGGGAAGAATACTCAGCTTTCCCTTTTTAAACAGTTCCAGTCCCATAGGAGCATAACCAATTGCGCCTTTTATTCCTTTTGTCCTCAGCATGAACTCACCGCTCACGCCTGCCTCGTACCATTTGCCATTCTTCTTAACCGAATCAATAAACAGGTTATCAAAAAGGGGTTTCGGGTTGTTGAGCTTGAGCTTCCCTGCTTTTGCCTCGCGCTGGGCAATTGCCCTTATGGCACCCATGACTTCCGTGATTTTCACGTCCTGCGGGCAGCGTTCGTAACACAGGTAACATGAAGCGCAAAGCCACAATGTATCATCAGTAAGCACTTCTTCCCGCATACCAAGGAGGGCTTTCCTCAGGATTTTGCGCGGGTTGTAGTTGTTATCGATTTCAGTAACAGGACACCCGACCGTGCATCCTGTGCAGTTAAAACAGCGCTTGATATTCTCACCGCCCGGTTCACCGGCGATTTCATGCTTGAAATTCGGGTCAAGGTCGCTGGTTTTTATCATTTCTCCTCCAGTTGTCTTGAAAGGAACACGTTAAGGTCAACAACATCAAGCTCATAATTCTTCACTGGTTCTTTCTCGTTCTTCAGGCAGTTAAAATGCGCAAGGCATTTCGGGCAGGTGGTAATCAGCGTCTTTGCTCCTGTTGCAGCAGCCTCGTCCATCCTGATAATACGCAGGGCTTTTGTCTGCTCGTTGCAGTTCATGAAATTGCTTACGCCGCAGCACAGGGCATTATCTTTTGAGTGCTCCATCTCAGTTACCCTGACACCGTTTCCAGCAAGGGCGGCTCTGGGTGCATCGTACACGCCCATGTGCCTGCCAAGCCTGCACGGGTCGTGGTAGGTAACGTCTGCGTCAATTTTAAGTCCGAGTTTATCAAGAAGTTCGGATGTATGGATGACCTTTATACCAAGGTCATAATCCTTTGAAAATGTGCGGTAACATTCGGCGCAGCTTGTTATGAGTGTGTCAATGCCGCTTTCCTTTATGTATTTCTTATTGTGATCCTTAAGCCTGTCAAAAACATCCTTTTTTCCCTGCCAGAGGACATCGTGACCGCAGCATTTCATATTCATGACCTGCGGCTTGATTCCGAGCTTATCAAGAAGCTTAAGCGAGGAAGTTGTTATTTCGCCAAAATCGGTTTTTACATCATGCAGGAATAAGCCAAGGTTATCCACGCATCCTGGGAAGTACCCGTATTTTGAATCTGATTTTTCGGGTTTGCTTCCATCGAGTTTAGAACTCAGTTCAGCAAACTCTGTAAATACACCGAGATGTGCGACATCAAGAGGTTCTTTCCCCTGCCGCTCATCCTGTATGAAACTCAGGAAATCAACCTTTTGCGGACATCCCTGCGGACACAAACCGCATGTCAGGCATGTCCAGATATCATCAGAATCAAGACCGTATACACTTGAATTATAAATAGACCTGCGCGGGGATGTCTTTGAAACTCTCCGCATCGGGCAAATAGATGTGCACTTACCGCACTGATAACAATCCATTTCGTTACTCGTCTTTAGCACCACGTTGTAGTATAATATGCGTAAACGTGTTTATCATTTAAACAGAGTAGTTTTAATTAAGGTTTTCTATTTAATCACGCGGGGCGTAATGATTAAATATGTTATTTAACCCGTGCCCCGCGGCAGCCAATTGCTGAAATAATATTATTGACTTCCCGTGATGTGGGTTCGCGGCTTTTCTCCATTTCGAAGATGTCGATTATGGCGCTGAACGTGCAATGAAGCATGTCACCTGTTTTTCGTTTTGCGTATCGGGTCATGGTATACGCTTAATGTAAAGTATCCACGGCGTATTAAGGGTTTTGGTTCGTTGGGGTACGAATTGTGTGGTTAATAATAATAAAATGGAGGGTTTTTAATATTTTATTCATCTTCCAGATATTTGCTAATTTCTGTTAGCATCCTCGGGTTTATGCTGATGCACAAGCCATGATGTGTCTCTAAAAAACCATCTTTAATAAGTTCATCAATTGCTTTTTTCACAACATCCCCGCCTATTTTCTTTACTTTCACATCTTGCCGATTAACGTAATTCATGCCAATCATGGTTTTATTGAGGAAACGCCTGAGGATTTGTTTCTTGACGATGATTATCTGGTCTTTCCGCATAGTAAATCACTATATAGTTTAAAAACAATACGTTTTTATAATATTTATACTATTGCAACGCAGATTATATATACTTGCATAGCATTGTAACCTTGCATAGCATTGTAACATAATTTAACATTTTAAAATACCATGTCACTAGAAAAACTCTTTACAGGCTCGGCAGCAGCAAAAATACTCGATGTTCTCTGGGAATACCAGGACATCGACATCACCATAACAGACATAGCAGATGAGGCAGGCATCCATTACACAACACTCATGAAAGCACTACCATTGCTGGAAGAACTCGGCATGGTCACAATGACACGGCAGGTAGGGAACGCCAAGCTTTACCAGATAAACAGTGATGATGAAATGGTTAAAAAGCTTGTAAAATTCCAGAATGCCCTGAATATACGGCTTGCAGAGATTGAGGTTGCCAGACAGGAAACCGGGCATTTGTTAACCGGACACAAAAAGGAAATGGTCATAGCCTGATATTCTTTTCTCCTGAAATTTTGGAAAACCGTTTTTACTAATTACCACCAATTAACTACCTATGCTTAAAAACATCCCCGCTTTGATGGACAAAGGAAAACCTGTAAGCGTAGTTTTCACAAAAGAAGAAGGTGAGGATACAGACCTTTTATACTGCGAGCTTATCCAGAAAGCACGGTTTGGTGAGTCGTTCCTGATAAGGGAGCAGGGATGCAGTGTTGGCGCTTACGTTCTCGGTGATAACGATTTGTCACCAGGTGATTACTATTACGAAAGCGGGAGGTACAGTGACAGGACTGCGGCAGGGAATGCAGCCTCTTCGCTTCACAGGCTGGCAAAAAAAACCGGCGCCATTAGCATATCCCCTTATTCTGGCGCGGATTTTGACGTCCTGCTACTTTTCCTGAAACCTGAACGCGCCATGCGGATTGTGCAGGCGTTTGCATACCATGACGGCAAGCCTGTTGAATTCAGGACAGGAGGTACGGCTTCAGTATGCAGTGAGTGTACCGCCTGCCCTGCGGACGGGAAACCTGCCATCTCCTTTGGCTGCAAGGGCTCACGGAAACACAGCGGTTACCAGGACGATGAGCTTGTCGTTGGGATACCTTTCGGGCTTGCGTGAGTGAAAGTTAAATCATTCAAATACTATTTATTTCAGGATACTAATAAGTGGTTTAAATGTCCCTAATCAGCAAGATAACCCGAATTTTCAGGAAACATGGTGAAGAGACAGAAGAAACTCCAGGCACAAAATATGATATCGATATACGCGATTATCTCAATAAGTTCGTAAAACAACATGATACAGACATCGGTGAAAGTGTAGCTTTCCATGATGAAAGGATAATTGTAAAAAACAGGGACGGTTTCATGGCTGTTCCCCTTTTTGCCGTTAAAGACAACTCAGAAAAGATAATTGTCGGGGATTTTGACAGGGACGAGGCACTCAGGTTCGGGAAAGAGTGGTCTGACATTAAAGACGCCCTGAAATTCGATGAAAACGGGATGATGATTCAGGAAGAGGCGAAGGAGTAATCCTTGCCAAATCTTTTGGAGGAATTTTATGACCGGGTACAAGCAGTGTATAATCATACGGGATGACCTGAAACTATCAAAAGGAAAACTTGCCGTGCAGGTGGCGCATGCGGCTGTGTCTGCATACGAGTGGGCAGATAAAAAAGCCCGCGAAGCCTGGAAAGAGGAGGGGCAGAAGAAGGTTGTTTTAAGGGTGCCGACGCTGCAGGATTTGTTTGAATTAAAAGAAATTGCAAGGAAGCACGATTTATCCACCGCGCTGATTACTGATGCAGGATTAACTGAAATCCCGCCAGGCACGGTAACGGTTCTTGGAATCGGACCTGCCGAAGTATCAGAACTTGACAAGATTACAGGTCACCTGAAACTGGTATAGCTCATTTAATCGCGCGCCGCCTTTCACTCCTGTACTCATCAACAAGTGACTCCAGCCATTTCTCCTTATCTGCTTTTTTCCTGGTTTCCGCCATCTTTTTCCACTCCTCTATTGCACGTTCAATGTCTTCGGGTTTAACAACCGCAAACTCTTCAGTCCTGTCAAACTGGAGTTTCACGTCCTTAACATCAACGACCGGCACGTCCATGTTAAACAGTTCCTCCTCTGCCGCATGTGACATATCGTTACATATAATAACA
This sequence comes from Candidatus Methanoperedentaceae archaeon HGW-Methanoperedenaceae-1, assembly GCA_002839545.1. Taxonomy (GTDB): domain Archaea; phylum Halobacteriota; class Methanosarcinia; order Methanosarcinales; family Methanoperedenaceae; genus Methanoperedens_A. The sequence continues at coordinate 38,555 of PGYG01000002.1, read as the reverse complement.
GCCCGCACGCCCATGTCGGAAAGCATCTTCGCGGTAATAGTCCCGCCGCCGCTTGCATCTTTCAGGATTATGATGTCGTCCTTTTTAATCCCGGCTTCTTCCTGCGTCTTCATTATACTGTCTTTCGTAAAAGCAGAAATAATCTTAACAGGCAGCACCCTCCCGCTTATTTCAAGACGCCTGACTGTTTTCAGTTTATCTATCCTTTTCATGAGGCGTGAAATATGTGTGCTGTTCTCGGAAACCTGGTGTTTAAGCCGTGCAATATCCTTATCCCGCACCTTTATTCCTTTTTCTTTTTTAAGCTGTTTATACACGTCAGTACGCATTTTATCGCTGAGTTTTTCAAGTTCCCGAATCCTTGAATCCTTCTTTCGAAGTTTGCTTTCCAGTTCATGCTGGTAGGCTTTCATCTCAGCTATCTCTTCTTCGTATTTCCTTACCAGTTCCCTTAACTGGAGACTCCCCTCACCTGCCTTTTCAGGCGTTTTACCAGTCTCCGGCTGCTTTTCCTCTTTCCGTGTAAGCTCAGAAAGCACAGCATCCACTGCTTTTCCCCTCACGACCATTGCGAGCGCCTCATCCGCATCCACGCCTTGCGGGATTTTTTTCCTTATCTGCTCGAACTTGTTCCTGTTCTTCCGGTACACCGAAGCCGCCGCAGCTATGGCATCGCGTTCATGCGCGTTTGAATATTCAAAAGGTCTTGCAAGTTCGATTTTATCCTCTAATGTCAGGACGTCATCAGGCGAACCTGGGACAGCGTTAAACGCCCTGCGTATTTTTTCAACCGTGTTGGGAGTCGGGAACACGTCACTTGCAATAATAAGCGGTCTTCCCTGTTCGGAAATCATTTCAATTACGTCTGAAATCGATGCAGTCCTTGAACTGCTGACAAAACGCATCTCACCGGAAAGTGTAAGAACCGCAACTGCTGTTGTTGTGCCAGGGTCAATCCCGACTATGATGTAATCCCGTTTCCTTATTTTCAGGGGTTTGTAGACAAGAGCATCCCGTTCAATGCCGCTGACCCTGACCTGCACATCACCGTATTTGCCTGAACTGACATGAACCTGGCTTCTGGGCGCATCCACGTAAAACTCAGATTTTGAGTAACCTCCGAACCGCTCACTTATATCCTGCGTGTAAGTGAAGCCCAATATTTTTGACTGCCCATCAAGCTGCTCCTCAATTTCCCTTGCCTTTTGCCTGACGTGACCGTGTATCTTGCGCCTGTACCTGTTCTGGCTCCACCCTCCTTTTCCTGGCGACCTGCCGCGGCTTACCTTGATTATTGTTTTATCCTCAAAAGCAGAAACTTCATAACCAACGCCAAGCCCTGCAAGTTTTGCGCAGGCAAGCGCTTCCTCATTCGGGTCAAACCTGTCAAACGAGAAACCATGCTGTTTCGCAAGTTTTGTAAGCGGCTCAAGGGTTTCACCGCCTGTTACCTGGACAAGCTTCGTAGCATGCGGAAATCTCCGCAGGAGCGAGACAAGCCCGTGCTTATCAGTTGCCAGTTCAAAAACATTATCCACCGCGACAATTCCGGGTTTTTCTTTCCATACCATCCCCAGGAATTTATGCTGGCTCACCATCCTGTGATGTTCAACTCTTCCATCCTCCAGTATAACAACCGCGTACATTGGCTGTTCTTTTGATTTAACCGAGCCTTTTGCGATATCTATCCCGAAGATTGTTCTTCCTGCCATGAATCGATTATACTACGTGTTACTTCCCCTGTATCCCTTACAATCCTGTATTTCCTTTTAAAATACGTTAAAACATTATCAACATCCCTGAAAAGCAATTCGTATGCGTTCGGGTTTGACGGGGGAACATACTGCGGCCAGTCTATGAGCTCGCAGCCGTCAGGGTTTACGAATATATTAAACTCGCTCAGGTCACCGTGGATAATACCGAGATTGTATGCCTTTTTCACATTATTGAGGATTTCATCAAGGAACCATCCAGGTTCGTCAAGTACTGCATGGATAAGTTCCTTACCCTTAGCAACAGACATTACAATTGCATGCCTGTTATTATCAATAGGTTCAGGAACGCTTACCTCAGGGTAGAGGATTTTCAGGGCACGGGATTCCTTTTCAGCAGCCAGTCTGGAAGCATAAATCCATGACATGTGTTTTCTATCCCCGATATGTTCCCTGTTCCTTTTCACATGCTTGAAACTGGTCTTGCCTTCCCTGTGGAACTTTATGACAACGCGCCTGTCTGTGATTCCTCCGGTTGCATCATACACCACAGATTCCTTCCCGACACCGATTACATCCCCGATGGCATTGATGGTGCCGCGTTTTACAAAAGCATTAATTGCAAGCATGTCATAAGCTTCGTAGTATATTTTGTAACCCTCATACGGATGAACAGTTCTCTGGATGAGCTTTTTATGTGCAAGGTTTGAAAGGATAAAATTAACCTCTCCCAGATTGTATTTTGTGAACCCGGCAATTTCTTCCACCGGAACCCACTGGTAGGAACTCATTTTATTTTCAATGGCAACAAGAACCCGCATCTCCCTGTTTTTTAGGTTCAGAAATAAATCAGGAATACTTTCAGGCATTAGTTTCTATAATATACTGCTAACTATAAAAAATGGGCAGGGATGGGAAAAACACCTGCATCCCTGTTACGGAGATGGTTTTTCTCAACCCGTTTCATCCAGTGACCGAAGCGGAATCCTTTTGTTAAACTCATTTACCGCACTGAGAAGGTCTTGCTGGGTAAGGGCGGTTCTCTCGGTTAAAAGACCGCTGAGAACTGCTTCCCTGACAATCAGCCGCAGGTCAGAACCCGAATACTCATCCGTTTTAGCTGCGATTTCTTCAGTATCAAAATTTCCTTCAATCTCCCTGAGTACGATATCAAGAATTTGTTTCCTCATGCCCTTATCAGGCAGGGCGAAATCCACAATCTCATCAAACCGTCTCCATGCGGCATGGTCGAGTATCGAAGGATGGTTCGTGGCTCCGATAAGAAGAACACCATCCTCGACAAGGCTTATCTCATCAATGGCTTTTAACAGTGTATTGACAGCCCTTTTTAATGCTGCATGTTCGTCTGTGGCGCGGGCTTTTGCTATGAAATCGAACTCATCAATGAAAAGTATGCACGGGCTCAGGCGTTTTGCAAGTTCGAATACACGGTCTATGTTCTTTGCAGTTTCACCAAGGTACTGGTCTGATACCTGCGAGAGTTTTACCTCGACTATGGGGATGTTAAGTTTTCCCGAAAGTGCGCGCGCCGTTGAAGTTTTCCCTGTTCCCGGCGGACCAACGAACAGGAGTTTGCCTATTTCACGAAGACCGATACGTTTGAGGTAATCCCTGTACTGGATTGCCTTTTCCATTTTTTGTATCTCATTTTTTTGTTCCTGTGTCAGCACAATATCCTGTAAATCCTGCTTAATATCTTCAGGTGAAACTATATTGACAAGTTTTAGCATGTCTCCGGCATCTTTCTCAGATTCGATACTTTTTATAAGCGAATTTATCCATTCCCGCCCTCCTTCTTTTGGCATGTTGGAAGCTTTTGCCCTGTCATAGCTTACCGGAAGGGAACCATTCTTTTCAAAATAGGACGCAAGGACAGGGTTACTGTTTATCTCTTTAACAGCATCCTCCTGCTTTGCGAACCACTTCACGCCAAGGTCAAAAGCGGTCAGGTTAATCTGCGACCCGAAATCATCAAACTCAAGGAACGGGAGTTTTTTTGTGGTATGCTTTACCTCTTCAAGACCGTAAATCGTCTTTATGTCGCCTTCTGTAACATATATGGGACGCTTTACTGTGTTTTCTTTCTCGTCCCAGTAATGCTTTCGTATTTTCGGCGGCAGGTCATCCACATCAAGCTTACCAGATTCGTTATACAGGTATGCGGTCAGTACAAGTTCTGTTATCAGGAGTTTATCTTCAGTCATAATGGAACTCTATTATTATGTGTCTAAAAGTGAAATAGTTTACTAATGCAATTGTCCATGGTTGAGTGTTGAATTGTTTTTTTGGGACTTCAGGAATTTTGGTCAGGCTTCAGGAAAATGCCGGGTCTATTTCCTCGAAATGTTCCTGGAACGACACGCCGGACACTCAATATTATCCACGGGCAGCCCTTTGAACTTATTCCCGCACTCCAGGCATACACATTCGTACATTCCTACATCCCTCAAAGCATTGATTTTAAACTCGTCTCTTACATTAGCCATATTTTCACTCGTTTATTGTATTCCGTTTTTAAATAATCTCACACATACTGCCCTGCAACAAAACCTGAAGCCCATGCCCAGTGCAAATTATATCCGCCAAGCCATCCTGTCACATCTATAACCTCACCTGTAAAATAAAGACCTTTCACCTTCCTTGATTCCATTGTTTTGGATGATAGTTCATTTGTATCAATCCCCCCAAGTGTGACCTCGGCTATTTTATACCCTTCAGTAAATTCAGGTTGAAGTTCCCAGTTATGAAGCATATATGCAATATCCTTTAGTTCCTTTTCATTATACTGAATAACTGGTTTTGACTGGATATTTGAAATGCTCCAGTTCTTCGCAAGGCGCGACGGCAGATACTCAGAAAGCAGGTTATGCATATCAATCCTGGTTTTTCCAAGCTTTCTTTCAATAAAAATATTGTATAAATCAACGTCAGGCAACAGGTCAATAACAATATTATCCCCTTTCTTCCAGTACGAGGAAACCTGGAGAATTGCAGGACCGCTAAGTCCCCTGTGGGTGAAAAGAATACTTCCCCGAAATTCCATGTTGCTGCATTTGACAGTAGCATCAATTGAAACACCGCTTAATTCCCCGAAAATTTCCCTGTCTTTCTTTGAAAAAATTAAAGGAACAAGTGCAGGTTTAAGCTCCGTAACTCCCAGTCCGAACTGTTTTGCAATATTGTACCCAAAGTCTGAAGCCCCGATTTGCGGATAAGACAATCCTCCGGTTGCAATAACAAGCGACCCTGACTCAAAAACTCCCTGATTAGTGGATACAATAAAAAAGCCGGTTTTTTTCACGTCCTGTACCTGGCAATCTAAAATTATATCCACGCCAGAATCATCACATTCCTTCTGGAACATCCTGGTTATTCCTTCCGAATTCCCTGCGCAGAATAACTGCCCCTCTTCCCTTTCCTCATATTCAACGCCATGTTTTTGAAGCATGGTAATGAAATCATCAGGTGTAAAACGGGAAAGCGCGGATTTGCAAAAGTGGGGATTGCCTGATAAATAATTCTCATGGCTGATACTGGTATTTGTAAAATTACAGCTTCCACCGCCTGAAATGCGTATTTTTTTCCCGGTTTTTGAAGCATGGTCAAGAACAATTACCGCGCGCCCTCTTTTTGCGGATTCGATTGCGCACATCATGCCTGATGCGCCTGCTCCGATAATGATGACATCTGTTTTGCTCATATTTTCCCGGGTTTTACCTACGTTGCTTTCTGTTGTATTATCCTTATCTGGTAAAAAATGGATAACATAGCGGGGTTATTCGGTTATTCCTTAATCTTGCGGGCAAGCGCAGAACCCGCTTTCCTGCATTCAACAAGTTCCTCATCTTCCGGTTTCCCCTTTACACCAAAATCCTGCACCATCTCCATACCATACGAAGACAGTATATCGTGAATATCCTCAATGGCTTCAAGACCCCATCCGTATGACCCGAAAGCAAGTCCCGCCCTGCCGCGCAGGTCAATACCAGCAAGGCTTTCCAGGAATTTTTTTACTGTGGGCATCATGGCATCTTTGTAATTCGGGGAACCTATCGCCACAGCATCAGCATCCAAAACATCATCTGTGCTGGCATCTTTTACGTTTTTCAGCAGGGTCTCAACCCCTTCTTTATTTGCGCCTTCTTGTATTGCCCTGGCTACAAGCTAGGTATTGTTCATACCTGTGCCGTATATGATAACAAGTTTTGGCATACTCCCGTTTAATAATTAGTAAAAGGCTGTACTTCTACTTTATCCAGAATGCTTTTGTTAAACTCACAGCGCTCCTGATATTAACTTTACAGCAACCAGCAAAAGCACTATTGCAAATATCCTGTTAATCGTTTCAGAAGAAACGCGCCTGAACATCACCCTTGAACCGGTCTGCGCACCGATAAAAGCCGCAGCACCTGCATATAACAGCAATTCCATGTCAAGCTGTTCATACCTGAAACCGATATGTCCTATGAATCCTGCAAGAGCCATGAAAGTGATAATAAACGCCGAGGTTGCAGTCGCGTTTTTTGTCTCAAGACCGAGAACGAGAAGAAGCGGAACAATAAAACTCCCGCCGCCGATACCCACAAGTGCTGAGACCGCGCCAATAATGAATCCGGCACCTGCCCCGGTTAAGAGCTTTTTCTTCCCTGATATTGCAGGAAAACCCGCATTGCTGAAAAATAAGAGCCTCATGCATGTAAGAAAAAGTATCACAGACAACAGCAGTATCAGGATGTGAGTATCAACTTTGCCAGAAAGGTACGAGCCGAGATACGCGCCCGGAATGGATGTTGAGATTATTGGGTAAGCAATTTTCATATCCACCATTTTATGCCGCAAGTAAGTGATGGAGGCTGAGGCTGTTGTTATTGTATTGAGGAGAAGCGCCATCGGGATAGCGGTAAGCGGGTGCAGTCCCAGCAAGATAAACAGGGGCGTGTATATTATTGCCCCGCCAAGACCAAGCATTGAAAACAGGACGGCAACAGTGAATGCGATAAGTATAATCAGGAAAAGCTCCATGACGATTCTTTATCCATGTAAAGTTTATAATAGTATGGAATCGAAAAGAAACATTTAATAGTCATCAATTTAATTAGTTCGTAATGGTACAAATGAATAAAAAAGAGCGATTTATTATTGGTAGTTCAATCATACTTGTCCTGCTTGTTTATATGGGTTTGAGCGGGGTTACCTCTAACCAGTATGATGTGAGCGATGCAGTTGCCTCGCAGGATGAACTCGCTGGCAAGGTTATAATCGTTAACGGCTCGATGGTAATAGGTACGGATAAATGGGACGGGATCAACCGGGTACTGACTTTTAAGATGACAGACGGTAAGGAAACCATAGACGTTATCTATACTGGTGATAAGCCTGATATTCCTCCTGATTATGAAGAAATACAGGTGATTGCAACGGGTAAGTTCAATAATAACAGTTTCGAGGCTTTCAAGCTGTTGACAAAATGTCCCTCAAAATATGAGGGAAACATCAGTGAGGCTGCGAAGTAGAACTGTAACCAGTCCTTTTTTTTGGTTCACAGCCGGCTATTATTCGTATCTCAAAGCATCAACCGGCTTCAATTTCGATGCCTGGTACGCAGGTATAATTCCTGCAAGTATTCCGACGGAAACCGAGACTGATAATGCCATAATTATTGAATTCATTGACACGATTGTCGTGCCCCTCATAATAGGAAGATTCCCTACAAGAGATGGCAATAATCCAGATAGGATTGTTCCAAGGATTATGCCTATTATCCCCCCCACAAGTCCGATAAATGCTGCATTGAACAGGAATATCAGCAAAATGTCGTTATTGCGCGCGCCAATCGCTTTCATTATCCCTATCTCTTTTGTCTTTTCAAGCACAGAAGTGAACATGGTATTTGCTATCCCGACAGAACCCACGATCAAAGAAACAGCAGCAATTGCCAGAAGAAATGTATTTATGGCACTCATCGTATCTGCTCTTGTCTGCTGCATTTCCTTTCTTGAAGAAATCGAAAAATCCTTGTTTTTTAGGGTGACATGCCTTGCTATCATGAGCTTGCTGTCGATTTTTACAATAACTTCATCAAGCTGGTCTTCGTTCTTTATCTTAACAACTAAAGAGTCATAGACATCATTTGTCTTATCATCAATTACCTGATACGCCATTTGTATCGGCATATAGATATTTGTGCTCTGGTCATCAAGAATTCCAACTACCCTGAAAGCGCTGCCTTCTATCGTGATCATTTTATTTATCCCGACTGGTTTGTCAAAATAAGAGGAGGCAAGCCGTCCGCCTATCACTATAACATTCTGGTCAGCAGAATCAAGCATCCTGCCTGTTTTTATAGTGAGTGTGGTAATTTGTGACCATACTTTCTGGTCAACGCCTGTTACTGATACCTTGCCTTTTTTGCCAAGATAGGACACATCCACGTTTCCCCTGATATTTGTATCAATTAATGCAATTTCAGGTATGCCTTTCAATGCCTGGAGATCGCTCCTGCCAAGTACTATTTCTTTGTCAGTGGCTTGGGCTCCTCCCGAAGTACCTCCTGCACCGCCTCTCATGAGAAACATGCCACCGCCCCTGGAAAAGCCTGGAGAGATGGTTACAATATCCCCGCCAAGACCGCTCAACTGGGCGTTCATTGTTTGCTGCATCCCTTCGCCCATAGATACGATAGCGATCACAGCAGCAACGCCTATAACGATACCCAGTATAGTCAGCCAGCTTCGCAGCTTGCTGTGAAGTACCATGTTAAAAGCATGCTTGAAACATTTGTTAATCTTCATTTTATCTCACAGTATCATTTCGTCTTCCTTTTTAGAAAATCCCTGATTTTGAAATCAGGATCAAGCAGTCTGCATTTCTTGTACTTCCCATAAGCTCCAAATCCTGCAACAAGCGCCGCTATTCCGATAAAATACCAGATATAACTGACGCCTTCTTGTTGTACGGTACCTCTGCGCCCCTGCATCGTTGTCATCCCGTTGGTAACAGCCGTGCCCTGAACTCCAGTAACCTTGACTGCTTTCTCAATGATGTTCCTTTCTCCCATAGTGTCAGTATAGGCGATTTGCATGAGTACTGTATCAGATGAGCCACTTATTGAACTGTTCATCGGTCTTTGCATAGACCTTTCCTGGATGTTGGCACCTGCCGGAGCAGTCCGATTCTGGGAAGTCGTTGTGCTCGTTGATGACTGCAATTTGAAGCTTGCAACTGTGTAGTCTCCTTTGTTAAGATTTCCGATGATGACTGAATTTGAGCCGCTTACTTTCCAGTTCCTCTGTTCAGGAATGATCACTGACACTGAGTTAGCCGGGTTGCTTCCTATATTGGCAACACTGAAAGAGGTCTCGCCACTTGCACTCTCAGAAAAAGCAACATCAAAATCTGTTCCACCGCCAACATACACTCCTGCTATAGTGGATATTTTTTTCTCGGTTTTTGATATAGGATCTTCATAAGTCAGGTATAAGTTCAGCTTGTATAGTCCTGGTATTGCATTGGTATCTGAAATAACCTGGTACTCAAGGTCAGCGCCATCCCCAACATCAATGTACTTAAGGTACCTGGTATTGTCGCTTCCCACAGGAAGAATTATATTTTCTTCATTTTCCCAATAGAACGTGAGGTCTCGCAAGGGAGCGTTTCCGACATTATTTATTGTGAATTTCATGCCGGTCTGCTTCCCGGGGACAAGAATAGTCTTATCAATATGGATTACTTCAGCGTTTTGTTTGCTCTTGACATCAAGGGACAGGCTTTTTGGGGTCGATGAAGTACCGCCTTTCTCATAATACTTGACTTTTAATTCGTAGCTTCCGGCAGGAGTATTCTTATCAACCTGCATCCTGTACTTTATGATATTAATATTCTCAGTAGAATCGGGTTTATAACCTTTAAGTATTCCAATGCTCCGGGCAGCGGTTTCGCCGGGCACAAGCACAAAAGGATACTCAGGCATGACTTCTACCATAAGATTGCTAACAGTATCGCTGCCGATATTCGAAACTCCCAAACGCACTTCTACGAGCTCACCTGCAATAGCAGGATCAGGTTCATAGTTTGATATGCTTATTGATATAACGGAAGTGCCTGTTAAACTTGAAGATATTGCATAAACCGGGGTGATGCTAAGCATCACTGCCAGGATGAACAAAATCAGATACATTGTTTTTTTCATTTCTAATTCACCTTGTTATTTTCAAATATTCTCAAAATTTCCCCGTCTTTTAATTCAACTGTTGTATGAGCATATTTTGCCAGGTTAAGGTCGTGAGTGACCATGATGATTGTTTTTCCATGCTCTTTCCACAATTTATGAAGCATATTCAACACTTCTTTACCTGTAACGCTGTCAAGAGCTCCGGTCGGCTCATCCGCAAGGATTATCTCAGGGTCGCTGGCTAAGCTTCTTGCAATAGATACTCTTTGCTGCTGACCTCCGGAAAGCTGTGTTGGACGATGATGCAGCTTGTCGCTCAATCCTACCAGATCTAATATTTCTTTTGCTCTTTTTACTGCATCACTGTCCTTATATTCCTGGAATTCAAGTGGAAGCATTACATTCTCAAGCGCAGACATTGACTGGATCAGGTTATATTGCTGGAAAATGAAACCAATCGTGTTGCCTCTTAATGATGCCAGGTCTGATTCGCTTAATTTGCTGATGTCTTGCGATTTGAGGAATATCCTGCCTTTTGATGGAACGTCAAGGCAGCCTATCAGGTTCATCATTGTTGACTTGCCGCTTCCGGATGCGCCCATGATAGCCACAAAGTCCCCTTTTTTTATTTCAACGCTTACTCCCTTGAGTGCCGGTACTTCCACTTCGCCCATTTGATATATCTTCCAGACGTCCTCAAGACAAATAAGTACATCATTCTCTTTTATTCCTGTTTTATGGCTATCCATTTCCCTCTTGCTAAATATCTTTTCTGAAAAATATGAAGAAAAGGAGATTAAATTCTCCTTCCTCTTCCAGAGTATCCTGACATTTTATTTTTTCCAGATACGCCGGGTAAGCCAAGCTGTTCACTAAGCTCTTTAACTTTTGCGTAATCTCCATCTTGCTTTGCCTGATGAAGCTGAACAAGGATGTTGAATTTGTCCTCATTATCGATCTTCGTTATCATCGGAGTATTCACTGCTGCTTCTTTCCAGGCTTCATAATCTCCATTTTCTATTGCCTGTATTATTTGTTCATTGAAAGCCCCTCTTCCAGAAGAAATTGAACCTCGCTTTTCAGACATTGCTGCATGTCTTTCCACAAGTTTATTGAAGTTTTCTTCTGTCAATCGGGCTGACATCAGGTCTTTCCAGGCATTGAAGTCTTTTGCCTGGATAGCATTTAACATTTCGCCTCTGCCTGCTGTATCCATCCCCGGGAATTTTCCCTGGTAAGCTGATACTGTTGCTATGGATGCTACGACTATGACAATAGCCAGCACACCAAATAATTTTTTTCTATTCATGTTTGAGTCACCTCAAACACTATATTATAAGAACCCACTTATAAGAGAAAAGAAGGTCAAATGTACACTATAAGTCCACTTTTTTTATAAACGTTCAGGAAAAATAGAGATAATATATGCCCCCATATCATCTAATTGATCCAACGAGAATGCTCGTGGAACTTAGCTACACATTAATAGTTGTATTTATTTGTTTTTCAATATATTATAAAACAAGAGAAATATATGGTCTTACAAAGTATGAAGGCATAAAATATTTCAGGATTACGTTCATATTCTTCGGTTTAGCCTTTCTTTTCAGGTTCATATCTATTTTTGTAATGTTGATGGGAATGACCTTTGATATTGAAATTTCAAGATATCTTTTCAGGATATTTCCATTGGTTTTTAATGGATATTTTAGCACAATGGCTATTCTTTCATTGACTTACAGTATGGTTTGGAAGGAACTCCAGATAAAACACATGTTGATAGTATCTAATGTCATTGCCATTATAATATCTGGAATTGCATTTTTTTCAAGATCATCTTATCTCTTGATCGAAGCACAGGCAGTCTTGTTGATTTTTACAGTAATAATGGCTTTATTTGCTTATAGCAGATCAAAAAAGATCTCCCAGATTTTTATTTTATATGTTTTATTTTTCCTGTTCTGGATTGTTAATCTCCTCGCCTTGGGTCCACGAAGATTTATTCCATTTGAAATACAAACTGCTTTCCAGATAATATCTATTGCAGTGATTGGAATAATCTACGTAAAGGTGACCAGATGGACAAAATAAAGCGCAGGCGAGATCGTCTGGAGATGATATTCGATATTTTAAATATTATCCGGAACCATCATAATTCTATTAAGCCCACGCCGTTGCTTCGGAATTCAAATCTTTCATCACAAGGCTTTTCAGAATACTTCAGTGAATTATTAGAAAAGGAACTAATCAGGGAAATCACTGATGATAATGGAAGGAAGTTCGTGACGTTGACTGATAAAGGATTCAAATATCTTGAAAAATACAAATTAATTTCGGGTTTTATTGAAGAGTTTGAATTGTAATATTATTCCATCAAGATTTATTTACCGTTTCAATCCATCTGTATTCTATAGGAGTCGTCTGCCCCAATTAACTATAAATACTTCTTGTTCGTATATATACGAATGTTACTAAAAACAACCAAAAAACGGGAGGTGAAAAACGATGGATAAAAAAACAAAACTTGCGCTGGGCGCTGGTGCCGCTGTGGGCGTTGTTACATTAGCTGTTCCGGTCTCAACGGTATTCGTTACCCTGCTTCTCGGTATGCTTTTAATACCACCGGTTGTAGGTGCAGGATACGTCCTGGTTTACGGGGCTTCCGTAATCTCAAGGGAAATTTCTGAAAAAGAAAAAGACGTTATGGTAGTACGGGCATGATATGGATAGGATAGAACAAAGGTACTGAGAAGATATTTCTCAGTGCCTATGCCCTCCTTCCTTTTCAGCCTGCCTGCGATTATAGGATTCCTCACACGCTGCCAGACAGCTCTCGCATATTGCCCTTGTTTCCGCGCGGGAGTACGGTTCCTCGAAAGTCGGAACACTGACTTCCACCTTATACATTGCTTCATTTTTCGTACCGCACAGGTTACACTTTTTCGCATCGGAAGGAACTTTACTAACGTTTGCCTCATAACAGCTGTTCAGGCATTCCTCATTAATGTTCCTCCATGTACCGGCAGGGTACTGGGTTTTTACACGCGGGTCCTGTACCTTCACAGGGCACAGGGTCGGTCTTCCAACACCGCATAAATCACAATCTGCCATATTATCTCACTCCTAATACAGAGGCTGCATCAAGTGCCATCCTGATAAACGGCTCTGGATACACACCAATCAATATCGTTCCAATCACAGCCAGAACCAGCGCAAGTACATATGGTGCAGGCTCGTGTATCTTTACACCGTTAGCAGGCAGCACATACATGTACCTGATTACACGGGCATAATAATAGATAGACAGTGCGCTGTTCAGTATCGCGATAATCACAACCAACAGCAGCCAGCCGCTTGCCTGGCTTACAGCCTCAATTGTAATGGAATAGAACAGCACGAACTTCCCGATAAAACCGGCTGAAGGCGGTATTCCCGCAAGTGCGAGGAAAAATACCAGAATGGAAAATGCGGTAATCGGGGCACGTTTACCCAGCCCTGCAAAATTCTCAATATGGTCAATGTTCTTTGCATTCTTGTTATCTAACAAAACCATATGTCCCACAAGAGCCACTGCAATAAACGCGCCGCCCTTCATGAGTGCATGCCCGAGTGCCAGAAGTATCCCGCCGGCAATCGATAACTGCGTTGTAACAACAAACGCCAGTGCAATATAACCAGCCTGTGCTATAGAAGAATACGCAAGCATCCTCTTGATACTTGTCTGGGATATTGCCACAATGTTACCATAGGTCATGGTGATTACAGCAAGAACCGCAAAAGTCACCTGCATGTCCATGCGCAAAGCCACAAGAGCCAGCACCAATACCTTGAATGCAGCTACAAATCCCATCTTCTTGGAACCTGCTGCAAGCATTGCAGAAACCACTGACGGTGCGCCCTCGTAAGTATCAGGTGCCCACATGTGGAACGGAACAAGTGCCATCTTGAAACCAAATCCTGCAATCAGGAATACCATCGCAACCACGCCAAGTGAACTTGTTGCCATAAGCGGGTTTGCCTGGAAGACTTCTATAATTACAGGGATATTGGTCGAACCAGCTAAACCGTAAACCAGTGACATACCGAATAACATCAAAGCAGATGAAACAGAGCCTATCAGGAAGTACTTTAACGCAGCTTCCAGGGATGCGGGGTTCTTTTTCTCAAAACCTGCAAGCACATACGTTGCCATACTTGCAAGCTCAAACCCGACAAACAGTGCAACCAGGTCATTGGCAGAAGCCGCCACCATCATCCCGACCGTGGCAAATAGAATCAGGGAATGATACTCGTCCTGGTTCCTGTTGTCCTTGAAATAACTGATAGACGCTATCACTGCCAGAAGCGACACGACCACGAATATTATCTTGAATATCTGGGATAACGGGTCAACCGACAGTGCCTCATAGAAGAAAGTGCCCTGACCTTTTATACCGAGAAGGAGGATAAGGGCTGCAAACAATCCTGCTGCACTGATGTACCCGATAAAATTCTTGTTTTTGGATACAAGTCCGAGAAGGACAACCAGCAGTCCAAGTAATGTCAGTAAGATTTCGGGTGCAAGTAATATCACGTTCATGTTATCACACCCCTGAGCACGGCAAACCTTAATAACCGGTCTAAATGTTCCGCATTTGCTGTCATCATATTAAGCACCGAACCCGGGTTAAGCCCGAAGTAAATCACCAATAATACCAGCACGCCCATTGCAAATATCTCATAGTTTGCACCGTCATGGATATGCCCGAGTTTTTCGTTATATGCCCCGAACATGGCTCTTTGCATTGCCCACAGGTGGTAAGCAGCAGTGAACACAATACTGAATAGTGCCAGGATAACGAATGTCGGCAAAGTGAAATATGAATTCACAAGCACGAGGAATTCTGCAACAAACCCGCTCATTCCCGGAAGTCCGAGTGATGCCATGAAACCTGCCATCATAACAAGTGCAAGTTTTGGCATGTGTTTTGCCAGTCCGCCAAGCTCGTGTATTATTCTTGTTCCGGCAGAATGCTGTATAACACCGCAGGACATGAAAAGCACGCCTGTTATAAGCCCGTGGGAGAACTGCTGGAACATTGCACCGCTTATCGAAAGCGGGACAAGGGCGGCAGCGCCAAGTGTAACATAACCCATGTGGCTTATGCTTGAATACGCAACCATCTTCTTAAGGTCGCGCTGAGCCAGCGCAAGGAATGTACCGTACAGGATACTTACGACACCGATTACTGCCATAAGTGTAATCAGTAAACCAGTGGAAGCTGTAAACGGAAGAGTTGGCAAAATTACCCTGAACAACCCGTACCCGCCCATCTTGAGCAGTAATGCAGCAAGTATAACACTGCCAGCAGTTGGCGCTTCAACATGCGCATCAGGAAGCCAGGTATGGAACGGTACTGCAGGCATTTTTACAAGGAAACCGAACAGCAATCCAAGGAAAACCACATCCTTCAGAAGCGGTGAGCCTATCAGGGAATAGGATTTCAGTAAGTACTGCATATCAAAGTTCAGAACACCTGAAACCTGAAACGCGTTGAAGTAGAGGGTGAATATTGCAAGAAGCATCACAAGACTGGCTACATGCGTATATATAAAAAACTTGATAGCCGCATAATCCTTTCTCGGACCGCCCCAGATACTTATCAGGAAATACATTGGTATCAGGACAACTTCCCAGAAGATGTAGAACACGAAAAAGTCAAGGGAAGTGAAAACACCGAGAACCCCGACCAGTTCAAGAAGTATCAGTCCGTAGAACTTGTTTGCCTGTTCTGTTTCGCCCCATGCAAATATCACGGTTAGCGGAATAATAATGGTCGAAAGAAGCACAAGCGGCAGTGAAACGCCGTCTATTCCAAAGCTGAGTGATATCCCGAGACTCTGTATCCATGGATATGCTTCATAAAACTGGATAGCTGTAACTCCGCGGTTAAAATAGGTGAAAAGAAACAGGGAAATCACAAGCGGGATAACCGATGCTATGAGGGCTACTGCCCGCGCCTGCTGTCTTGTTTTTGTTAAAAACGCAATGATGGCTCCGAGCAACGGAACAAGAATCATCAATGAAATTAAAGCCATCTACATACCTCCTATTCTAAGTAAAATTATCAATAAACCCACGCCAAGAAGTGTTACCGAGGCATAGTTCCGAACAACGCCTGTCTGCAATTTCTTGATGACATCACCAAGTGAAAGCAGCGTCCTGCTTATGATATTATCAATCACCAGGCCGTCAATTATCTTCCTGTCAAAGAACTCACCAGACATGGCAACAACTCCGTGTGTGAGTTTCTCACCGATAACATAGGATGAAAGACGGGGCTCATAATACCTGTTCAGGAGTATCTGGTAAACCGGGTTCCTTCGGGTAACAATCCTGCTCATATCCAGTATCCGCCTGTTGTATATCAAATACGATATCACAAGACCAAGGACACCAACTATGATAGGGAGCCAGAGTATGAGGGTCGAAGGATGCAATGCCTCGCCTTCATGGACTCCGATTTCCACGCCCATCAGTTCAAAATTGGTTTCAAGATAACCGTAAAATCCCGCTTGTGAGAACCCGAAGAAGAGGGCAAACAATGCAAGAATTATTAATGGTATGGTCATGACTTTCGGGGATTCATGTGCATGCCTGTCCTGGCGCGGTTTTCCCGAAAATGCCATGAACCACAGCCTGAAAATGTAAATGGACGTCAGGAGTGCTGCAATAATGGAAAACACGTACGGAATCATATCGCCTGTAACGTGCCCGTATTCGTATGCACCTTCAATAATTGCGTCCTTGCTGAAAAACCCTGCCGTCCCGATATGTAAACCCGGAATACCGAATCCGCCAAGGGCAAGTGCTGCAATAAACATAGTTGTGGCTGTGATTTTCATCTTGCCGAACAAACCGCCCATCTCACGCAGATCATTCGTGCCAACTGCATGGATAACACTACCGGCACACAGGAAAAGCAGTGCCTTGAAGAATGCATGGCTTAACAGGTGGAACATGGAAATCCCGACTGCTTTTGCGCCAAGAACCATTCCTGCCGTACCCAGTGCGAGCATCATGTACCCGAGCTGGCTCACCGTGGAATATGCCAGCACCCTTTTTATGTCGTTCATCACAAGTCCCATTGTCGCTGCAAAAAGTGCTGTGAACCCGCCGACATATGCAACTACAAGCAGTGCGTTCGGTGCTTCAACAAACATCGGGAACGTCCTTGCAACAAGGTAAACACCAGCCGTAACCATTGTGGCGGCATGAATAAGTGCTGATACCGTTGTCGGACCTTCCATTGCATCAGGCAGCCATCCGTGTAACGGGAACTGACCGCTTTTACCAACCGCACCTCCGAAGAACAGTAACGTGATAATGGTCAGCTGTGTCGGGGCGATGTAAGGTATTGCCGCAAACATAGACTTGAACTGCAACATGAAATTGCCTGGTTCAAGACTGAAACCCGTGTTAGCAAGGATGTTGGTCATGTTCACATACAGCAGGACAATTCCTGCCAGGAATAATACATCACCGACCCTTGTTACAAGGAAAGCCTTCTTGGCAGCGGCGGCTGCTGTGGGCTTATGGAACCAGAACCCGATTAGGAGATAGGAACACAATCCCACGACTTCCCATGCCATGAAGAACTGGAGGATATTATCAGAAAGTACCACTGCAAGCATTGCTGCTGTGAACAGTGACGTTTCTGCAAAATACCGTGGTTTTCCAGTGTCATGTGACATGTACCCGACTGCATAGATATGGATGAGAAGGCTCACGAAAGAAACCATCATCAGCATTACCACAGCAAGCGGGTCAATCAGTATGCCGAAATTCAGTGTAGAGAACCACTGCATCGACTGCTGGACAGTCCCGTGCGGGTATATCTCAAGGAAAATCCCGAATGATATGATAAACGACCCTGCAATGGCAGCTATGGGAAGCGCAGCCCCGCCTGATGGGAATTTCTTGCCAAAGAAAAGCGTAAGTACGAACGCAAGTACAGGTAACAGCACAATTAAAGCAGCATAATCACTGAACATCTTACCACCTCAATATATTTATGTTGTCGAGATTGATGGTATCCCGTACCCGAAACAGCGCAACAAGTATGGCAAATCCGATACCTGCTTCTGCTGCCGCTATTGCAATTGAGAACAGGGTAAATACCTGTCCTGTGGCATTGCCGCTAAAACTTGAGAATGCCACGAGGTTAAGGTTTGATGCATTTAACAGGAGTTCAATGCACATGAGGATTTTAATCCCGTTCCTCTGTGTCATTACCCCGTATGCACCAATCGTAAAGATTATCGCTGCAACTAAAAGATACATATATAATGACATTGTCAAGCCTCCTTTTTCGCTATATACAGTGAGCCGATTAACGCGGCAAGCAAGAGCAGTGAAAGTAACTCAAATGAAAAAATAAAATCACTGAATATGCCGTACCTGATATCCGGTCCTCCTGCGAGCTCCTCGATACTGACAGGGATTGCTTCTTCTTTTCCTGCCCATACCCTGTAACTATCATCTATTGCCATGAACATAACTGAAAATAACAGCAGGGCAATCAGTAAATTAAAAATTTTGTTAAACATCTATTCTGCCTCCCCCTTCCTTGTTAACATTATAGTAAACAGTATCAGGGTTACAACCGCGCCGACATATACCAGCACCTGTGCCCATGCCACAAATTCCGCTTTCAGAAGAAGGAAAAGCCCGGCAGTGCCTATGAATGCTCCTGCAAGGTAAATTGCGCTGTGGACAAGGTTATCAGCCCTGACTACCATCATCGCAAAAAATACGGTTAAAACCGAAATCACCAGAAATACTACTTCGCTCACTGTTTCACCTCTCTCTTGAACAACAACTTATCAGGACCGTACACAAGGCTTTCTCTCGTATAATCCGCAAGTTCATAATTTCCTGTCATTTTCATGGCATTCATCGGACACACATCAACGCAGTATCCGCAGAACATGCACATCCCGATATTGACTTCAGGGTACCATCTTGTGCCGTGTTTTACAATCTTTATTGAACTGTTTGGGCAGTTCGTATCACATATCCCGCATCCGATACAGGCATCCTCGTCAACTGCATGAAGACCCCTGAACCTTGGTGCCAGTTTCATCCGCTCATACGGGTATTGGACGGTCACCGTAGGACGGTCACCTATCTGCAACACGTGTTTCAGGGTAACGATAAGACCCTTGATGATTCCCGGCATTGCCCAGTTCCTGGTAATCCATGCCATTTCAGATCACCCCTGCCGTAATAAGGAAACCTGTAACAAGCAGGTTCAGCAGCGCCAGCGGAATCATTATTTTCCACCCGATATTAAGAAGCTGGTCAATCCTCATCCTTGGTACCGTATCACGGAGCCACATGGCAAAGAACACCACGGCATAGGTTTTAAGAAGGAAATATACCAGTGATGTAATAACGACCGGTATTCCCGGAAGTACGGGTCCGTTCCATCCCCCGAGGAAAATCGTAACCAAGATACCTGAAACTGCGAATAAATGTGCATATTCAGCAAGGAAGTACATGGCGAATTTCATGCCGCTGTACTCGGTGAAGAAACCTGCAACAAGTTCTGATTCCGATTCCTGGAAATCAAAAGGTATCCTTCCCATTTCTGCAATGGATGCAATAAGGAAAAGAAGGAATCCAAGGGGCTGGATGAAAATAAACCATTTCGGGATTATCCCGAACCATGTCCCTGACTGGGCACTGACTATATCCACGGTACTCAACGAACCGGTGAACATAACAACCGTAATCGCCGCCAGTGCAAGCGGAATGGTATAACTGATATCCTGCGCCACTGCCCTCATGGCACCCATCAATGTATATTTGTTGTTTGATGCCCATCCTGCAAGTAATATGCTAATCGGCGTAAGTGCTGATATTGCAATTATATACAGCAGCCCGACCCGCAAATCAGATATGATAAGCGACTCGCCGAAAGGAAGGGGGATGAATACCAGAAGTGCAGGCACAAATGCCAGGTACGGCGCAAGGTTAAACACGAACTTGTCAGCTTTTGCAGGAACAATGTCCTCTTTCCCGATGAGCTTTACCCCGTCCATGACAGGCTGTAGAAGACCGCGCGGTCCTGTGACCATTGGTCCGTATCGTGACTGTACCATGGCGACAACTTTCCGCTCCATCCATGTCAGGAACATTACCGTGACGAGAACGAAAGCAAAAAGAACAGCAAGCTCGATAACCACGATTATAAGTTTCAGAACAAACTCTGTCCCGGAAGGTTTGAACATATCAAGTATCATGTCGTAAACACCAAGGGCGGTCAAAATATTAATTATTAGTTCGTATGCGTTTGTCATGATATCACCTGTCCACATCTCCAAGTACAATATCCATCGTTCCAAAAGCAGCAATAAGGTCAGGAATCTTCAGTCCCTTTACCATCCCTGAAAGGGCAGTAAGGTTGCAGAAAGACGGTGAGCGTATCTTAACACGGTAGGGTTTTGTCGAGCCGTCACTTGCAATATAGAAACCCAATTCACCTTTTGGCGCCTCAATTCTTGTGTATACTTCGCCTGCCGGCGGTGTGAATATCCTTGGGAAATAAGTGGAAACCGTGGAAGGCACGCCTGTCATTGGAGCAACACCATACTTTGAGGTGCTGATTACTTTGGCTTCAGGCATGGTATCAACAACCTGCCTCAATATGTGCAGGCTTTCCCACATCTCATCTATCCTTACCATGTACCGTGCATAACTGTCACCTTCTGGACGTGAGCATGCCTTGAAATCAAGGTCATGGTAAATGGAGTACGGCTCTAATTTCCGAAGGTCGTGGTTCACGCCAGAACCGCGCAGGGTAGGACCTGTAAGACCATGGTTTATTGCATCTTTTGCACTAATCACCCCGATACCATTCATCCTCATCAGGAATATCTCGTTGGAGTTTATAAGCTGCTCATAATCCTTTATGCGCATTTCCATTTCTTCCAGGAATTCGTTCAGCTTTGGAATGAAGCCTTCTGGCAAATCTTCCCGCACGCCGCCTGGTTTTATGTAATTGAATGTCATCCTTGCGCCGCAGAGCATCTCGAACAGCTGCAGGGCTTTTTCCCTTTCCCTGAATCCCCACATTATCATTGTGGCAGCGCCAAGGTCCATTAACAGGGAGCCGATTGAAACAATATGGTTTACTATCCTGTTAAGTTCCATGACAAGAACCCTGATATATTCAGCCCGCAAGGGAACTTCGATGCCTGCGAGTTCTTCAATGGCTTTCACGTAACAATAATTGTTAGGAAATGCTGAGATATAATCCAGCCTGTCGGTGTATGGTAATACCTGCTGGTAGGTTTTCATCTCGCCGAGTTTTTCAGTTCCCCTGTGGAGGTAACCAAGTACAAGCTGGCAGTCCTTTATTATCTCACCGTCCATCCTGAGCTTAAACCGCAACACACCGTGCGTACTCGGGTGGACAGGACCCATGTTTATAAGGAGTTCATCTGTTTGCATGTTTATTTCCTCCTCAAAAGGTTTGAGCCGTCAGTACTTACCACATCATCCCCATCTTCACCTATGGTGACGAATTGTTCGGTTTCCATGTCATAATCCTTCCTGAGTGGATGCCCGTTCCATCCCTCTGGCAGTAATATCCTTGTAAGGTTCGGGTGACCTGTGAATTTGATACCAACGAGGTCGTATGTTTCCCTTTCAAGCCAGTCAGCGCCTTTCCAGAGTGTGGTGAGCGAATCAACTTCAGGGTTGTCGTGGTCAAGAATAACTTTCAGGACAAGATTGTGTTTATTTTCGTACGAAAAGAGATTGTAAATAACCTCGACCCTGTCCTCGTAATCAACACCTGTAATAACGGAAAGCTGGTCAAAACCCAATTCCTGTGCCTTCGCGGCAGCATCGAGCAGGTCTTCCTTTTTCACAGTTGCCTCGGGTTTGTTACACTGCATTCCTATTTTGGTGACGGCATCAGGTAATGCCTTTTTTAATTCCTCAGCTGCGTTCATTTGTCAAGCCCCCATGTTGCGCCGTATCCCTCGTTCTTGATTTTCTCACGCAACTGTATAATCCCGTACAGCCATGCTTCCGGTCTCGGTGGGCAGCCAGGGATATACACGTCAACTGGAATTATGTTATCTACGCCTTTTAAAACAGAATAGGAGTCGTGGTACGGTCCGCCTGTGTTGGCACAGCTTCCTACTGAAATCACCCATTTGGGGTCAGGCATCATCTCGTAAAGCTGTTTCACCCTTGGAGCCATCCTTTTTGTTACAGTGCCTGCCACGAACATGAGGTCAGCCTGCCTTGGGCTGGCTCTGAATATTTCCATACCGAAACGGGCAATATCGTGGTGCGCCATTGCAACGCCCATCATCTCGATGGCACAGCATGCAAGACCCGATGTGACGGGCCACAGGGAACTCAGGCGCGCCCAGTTAAATACCTGGTCAATGGTTGAAAAAAGAATGGAACCTTCACGCTCCCTTGCAGCAAGAAGCGTGCTGATAAGACCTGTATCTTCAAGTTTCTCTATTGCTGTTTCAGGCGTTTTTCTTACAGGTTTGATTTTTGTAGTGTCAATAGTTACTGAATCCACTCTAAAGCCTCCTTTCTCCATGCGTATGCAAGACCGATGATTAAAACCTCAATGAAAATTAGCATTTCAAAGAACCCGAGTCCTCCAAGATGCTGGAAGCGTACTGCCCAGGGGTAGAGGAACAGGACTTCAACATCAAAAATCAGGAATACGAGTACAATCAGGTAATATTGTACATTAAAATGTATCCTGGCATCGCCTATCGGGACTTCCGCACATTCGTAGGTGGATAATTTTTCTTTGGTCTTGTTGCTCGGTCTTACCATCTTTGACATGAGTAAAGATATGCCTACAAAGGCGAAGCCGATTATAGTTAATAGCGCTACAGGTAAGTAATTATCAAAAATTTGATTCGGTACCATGAAACCACCAGTGATATAGGTTTAAAGTTGATTATACATATAAAAAGCTTATGAAATTGTTTTTGCGCAGGATACGGGAATTGATTTTGCGCGTATTATGAAGAGGAGGATGAAGGGGATGCGAAATGTTTGTTGTCATGAAAACAGGAATTTGGGTGCCAATAAGATATATAATAGTTCAGAATAAAGGAATAACAGGTATTCGATATGTTGATTCAATATATTAAGGCTGCACTTGAACATTCTAAATATGAAATAATAGATGATGAAGAGCCGTATTTTGGTGAAGTTCCTGAACTTCAGGGTGTATGGGCAAGCGGGAAGACATTGGAAGAATGCAGGAAGAATTTAGAAGAAGTAATCGATGAATGGATAATAATTAGATTAAGGAAGGGATTGCCGATTCCTCCTATTGGAAATTTCAATATCGAAAACACGGGAGAAATGGCAGTTGCCTAAACTTAATCCAGTTAGCTGGACTTTTTTAGTCAAGCGCCTTAAAAAACTGGGTTTTGAAGGGCCTTATTCTGGCGGGAAACACCCGTTTATGGTAAAAAATGATCTGGTTTTAACAATTCCTAATCCTCATAAGGCTATAATTAGTGTGGAGTTATTGTCATGAATATTAAGACAGGGAAAAATATCGAGGGAAGAATGGTTGGATGAATAAAATTATTCCCCTGCCATAGATAAATCAACAAATGATGAACTAAAGTTACTTTTAAGGGAACACTTTTTTAAATGGATTAAATAAGTTTGAAATTTTAATTAAAATCATCTTATCGTAAGTTTCTTATGTAATTCTAACAAGTGGAAGCACATTCTTACACAAAACGAACGAGGACTTAACGTGACAGGTAATTTATTTGATATTAAAGTTGGCTATATATCCTTCAAGAACCCGATTGCGCTTGCTTCAATGGCAGGTACTACGGACAGCGCCTTTGCATCAAAATTCACAAATGCCGGGCTTGTTGTACTTGGCGGTTACAATCTTGATAAGGAAACAAACGAGGCTGCAAGGAAAGAGACACGGCGGGGAAGGAAGGAATTTGTAACCGATGCGCCGATGGAGCTCATAAAATCCGAACTTGAAAAAGCAAAAGAAATTGGAACTGCTGTTGCCATAAATGTGCGCGCTGCCACACTTGCGCCGTTCCTTGAAGCTGCCGGTATCGCAAAGGAGGCAGGTGCGATTCTTGAAATAAACGCACACTGCAGGCAGCCTGAAATGGCAGAACTCGGTGTGGGCGAGGCATTGATGAAAGACCTCCCGCGCCTGGGTGAATATATATCGGAGATCAAGAAAACCGGCGTGGTTGTTTCTGTCAAGGTGCGCGCAAACGTGGTTGATGACCTTGGGCTTGCAAAAGCGATAGAGGAAGCAGGAGCCGATATTATCCATATTGATGCCATGCATCCGCAGGGCGTGGATATCGGTGTTATCAAGAGGATTCGCAATTCCACAAGACTGTTTATTATAGGCAACAACTCAATCGTTGATTTTGACAGTGCAAAAGAAATGTTCTCGCGCGGAGCTGATATGGTATCAGTAGCAAGGGCTGTGCTTGAAGAACCAAGGATTATAGATTTCCTGGTTGATGAGGTTTCTTCTGTGCAGGCAATGACAGGATGGTACAACGCGCCCAAACATATCTGCGGGGGCGGCGACCTCAGGGCGCTTGCGTTCTGCTGCCCTCCTGTGAAACCATGCGCAGTACACGGCGCGCTTAAACAGGTCGGGTTTGAGCCGCAGGAGTTCGTGAACATTAAACTCGGATTTTCCAGGGGAACGCCAATTGAATCAGGGGGCGGGACATGTTTTGGCTCAATGGCGTGGTGCTGCAAGATAACAAAACCATGTTTCCTGAGGGATAGCGTGCTTGAGCGCACAAAGCTTTCCGATGTGGAATATATGCAGGTAAAAAAGAAATTGTCAGAGCATATACTGAAACACAGGAAAAAATGAAATAATAACGAAAAAATAAAAAAAGGAAAGGAATTATTCAGGTAATTCCTTTGGTTTAATCATCTGGTACATGTATATCAATGCGCCAAGGATGAACAGGGCAGTAACCGCTTCCATTACCTCACCGAACCCTTCCAGAGGCGCGTTCCATGCGCTTGTTTTATCCAGGAATACCCTTCTGTAAGCACCAAAGGTCTTCCACAGTAAGAACGGGGCAAAGGTAAGGGCAAGAACCACCAGTCTCTTAAAAAAGGGACCCTGCCTGATAGTACTGTACGCAAGATGCAACATCAGTAAAATAACAGCTGCTATTATCATTGCTGCAACAGCATCTTCTGCTATTCTCAGGTTATTAACCGCCGTGCATAATCCTTCCGGACCAAGACCGCATGCCATTCTTATGCCTCCCTGTACATATTATTTACCACGTTGTAGTAGTTGAAAAACCCGTACAACAGGACAGCAGAACCCAGGATTCCAAGGCTATATCTTGCAACCTGTAGGTCGTAACTTGTTGAGAAGTCCGAGAACAACATCTTGAAACTTACCCTTAGTCCTATAAGGAACAGACCTGCTGCGATAATTGCCCATGCCCTGGATCCCGTATCGTCACCGAAACTCAGTTTCCTGACATAATTTGCAAAAAGGGTCGCGAACACAATACAAACCAGCCAGAACACTGCCTGGGTTTCTGGTTTTACAAGAAATTCTATAATTTCACTCATTTTTCATCACCTGCATGCATTATTTAACATACTGTAAAACTTAGTTGCAATCTCGTCCCCTTTCAGCATTCTAACTCTCTCATGCAACACTGAATTACACGCACTAATTGTTTTCGCATCGATGTCTGTTACATCTTTCAGTTTTAATTTTGCCATCACATCAATCGTGGCTTTTGCGCCGCCATCTGAAAAAACCTGGGATAGTGTTTTTAACGCTACATCCAAATACTTGCTCTTTTCCACTTAATCACCTCGTTATGAGAATTCATGACCGGGACATTATTATATATCCATCGAATTTTGAATTCGTTCTCGGTATAAACCAAGTTAAGACTTACTTAGTCCTTCACATCCTGTTAAATTATGTTGTGAAAAAAATACACATGTGAAGGGGAATTCACACACACATCCCAAAAACATCCACACATCACAAAACCGGGTGTTTTAGAATCAGCCGCCTTAAATCATTTTTTTTAGTCAGTTTTTTAATGTTTTTAAAATCCTTATCCCGAGTTCGATGCACTCCATCTTGTCCCTGAGTCTCTGGAGGTCTGTTTCATCTTCAAGGGTTTTGGCAAGGATATGTACCTTATTCCTGACCTGGTTTTCTATTTCCATATAAGACTGGGTAGAAGCTGTCCGGGATTGTATTTTTTCATCCGGTCCGACACCGCCGGAAGGAGGGGACTTTTTTCCCACGATTTCCTGCTCAGCCCTGATATTTGCTGCTGCTTCATCTTTTGCTGCTTCATCTTTTGCTGCTTCATCTTTTGCTGCTTCATCTTTTGCTGCTTCATCTTTTGCTGCTTCATCTTTTGCTGGCAAACCGGTGTTCACCTTTCCTGGCATCCCTGTGCTCCCTGTGTTTTCTCCGCCTATATCACATACAGGACAGATAATTTTACCTTTGTACCTGAACATCGGGGCACCGCAGTCATGGTGGTTTGCAAGCATCGTTCCTCCTTTCACAAGAAGGTCCGTGATTTTCTGTATTTTCTGGTTCTCGTCTATTCCTGACATGATATATCACCGAAAGCCTTTTCAAATAATAATTGAATTAGGAATCGCTTGTTTTATAATAGTAGACCGGAGTGATAACTGTGACGGTAAATTCCAAAAAAACCATCCAACAATGCGTTGATGTGCTTGACCGGATAACGAATGACGATTCGGTCCCGAGAAATATCAGACGCAATGCCGATAATATAAAGAACATCCTTTTAAATGATAAAGAAACACCATCTACCAGGGCAGCAATGGTAATTTCAAATCTTGACGAAATAGGGAACGACCCAAATGTGCCGATACATACAAGGACATTGATATGGGGACTTTCCAGCCAGCTTGAGTCCATTCCTGTTGACATGTAACAGGAATTATACTTTTCAGGAACCTTGCCTTTTTTTATTTTACTTTATTTTTGTTTTTTTCGTTTGCTTACCTACCCTATCATTTCGATTGGAACCAGTAAACAGGGTTATTTAATGTTTTTTTTGGATTCGTATATTGATTCACTGTAAGTTCGTATATCAATTCATATATTGATTCATTATAGATTTATTTTAGATTTATTTTAGATTCATATATCTTACAGACAAAACGTTTTAAGTATAACTTTAATTTTATATTAATCAAAAATCAAAATATTTATATATAGTAATGCATAAAGAAGGACACATTGGTGTTTATTTTTATAATATTTATTTGATTAATTGGTGATTCTTAACTTCCAGTGGAAACCATAGGGTACCCCTTTCCCGAAACTCTCCAGTAGAAATAAAGGGGTATTCCTTTGAGAAATCTGAATTTTTGTTGTCATTATTATTATGGTACTGTAAAAAAACGGCATCGATAAAACTGTTTTTTTGTATAAGATTATAGTTATATTAACAAGTTCCACATGAAATGAAGGGGACGTTACCACAAGTATTAATACCATTCCTTCCATTGGAACAAAGTCGTAGGAGACATTTAGGAGGAGAGAACATTGAGTAGCGAAGTTGCATCTATAAAGGGTATTTTTGACGATATTTTAACAGTAGGAAACATATTCGAAAACAGGGAGGTTCTTCGTGCAACGTATACGCCGGATAACCTTCCACACAGGAATAACGAAGTAAAGTCGCTTGCATCTATCCTGGTTTCAGCGCTCAGGGGAGAAACCCCATCCAACATATTAATGTATGGAAAAACAGGAACCGGAAAGACAGCCGTGGCAAAGCATGTAGGTAAAGAACTTGAAAGGATGGGAGAGTTACATGGCGTTTCATGCATAGTTATTTACATAAACTGTGAAGTTGTGGATACCCAGTACAGGCTCCTTGCTTTTCTGGCAAGGCATTTTGATAAGGACATTCCCATGACAGGCTGGCCCACAGACCAGGTGTATACTGAATTCAAGGATGCTGTGGATTCTGAAAAGCGTATTGCGATAATTATACTTGATGAGGTGGACAAACTTGTCAGCAAGGGAGATGATGTTCTTTATAATCTCACCAGGATAAACTCTGACCTGAAAAATGCGAAGGTAAGCCTTATTGGTGTAACCAATGACCTGAAATTCACTGAATTTCTTGACCCCAGAGTGAGGAGTTCACTCGGCGAGGAGGAAATAATTTTCCCTCCGTATGACGCCAACCAGCTAAGGGATATTCTGGAGCAGAGGGCAGAATCTGCCTTCATGCCAGATGCCCTTGATGAAACGGTAATCCCGTTATGTGCTGCTTATGCTGCACAGGAGCACGGGGACGCAAGACGCGCCCTTGACCTGCTTCGCGTATCTGGTGAAATCGCTGACCGTGTCAGGGAATCAAAGGTCCTTGATACCCATGTGAAACGGGCACAAGAAAAGATAGAAATCGACAGGGTGGTGGAAGTGGTAAGAACCCTGCCCACCCAGTCAAAACTTGTCCTTCTAAGTGCGCTTCTTCTCAACAACAACGGCAACAGGAATATCACAACAGGAGAGGCATATAATGTTTATAAGAACATGTGCAGGATGATAGGGATTGATATCCTTACACAGCGCAGGGTCACCGATTTAATATCCGAACTTGATATGCTTGGAATATTGAATGCTATCGTGATAAGCAAGGGCAGGTATGGCAGGACAAAGGAGATATCCCTGAGTGTTTCCACGGAAAGTACAAAAAGGGTTCTTTTTGAAGATTACAGGCTGAAACCGCTTGAGGATTACAAACCTCCGAGCCAGACAACGTTATACGTTTAATATGATACGTTTAATATTATACAATCAATATCATACGTTCAAAATCTTCCTCGGTATCAGGGAAACATAACCAACAACCGGCAGGCGGCTAAAGCGCGCTACCCCGATGACCCATTCTTTTTTTATGGGTTGCAGGTAGCTTATATCACCCTGCTGGTCAAACCCAAGGTTGTTATCCCCTTTGGTAATATAACCAGCATGAGGCGCGGTTGGACCGCCAATCCACATGGGTTCCCCTTTTTCAACATAGTACATTGCCCTGTGTATTATTGGGGTCCCGCCTTTATTCCCTAACTTGTTGTACAGTATCACGTCCCCGTAATCGTCGAATGATGTATATCCGCTCCGACTGCCTGTTTCGTGCGTGATAATCTCAGTGCGGTCAAAACTTTCAATAAATATTATATCCCCGATGTGGATATGCGGGAGCATACTACCGCTTTCAACTGCAACCATCGGTGTCCAGAGTCCGAGGGCAATATGGGAAACTGAAGCGAAAATCGCAACAACGGATACCACGAAAATAATATCCCGCAGAAGCCCTACCCAGAAATTGTCGCTTTCATTGAATTCAATGATTTTTTCTTTAAGACTCATGTACAGGAGGAACTAATATAAGAAGATGTATTAAGATTTATCTGTGGTTATAGGAAAATCTTATCACGATTCGCCTGTATAGTGCTCAGAAATGGAGACTGGAGAGATTGTCAGGATATTTACAGAATCTGGTTACCAGATAGACCCCGGGGCACTGGATATTTTGAAAAATGAAGGCTCACATGAGCTGATAAAGAACATACTGGACTCAATTGATAGTTCGGTATTTGTAGTGGGGGCTGAACATATCGCAGAACATATAGGTTCGCTGGACTACGCTTTCCGGCATCCGGTGAAACCTGCAGAACATGTTGAACCTGTCATTGTGCCTGATATTATTCCAGACAACATTGAGGTAAGTGCAGTCGTGAACCCCCAGGAACCCGAAGTACAGGCACTCCCGGTAATAGAAGCAATAACAAAATCAAGACCCCATTCAGACAGGATTACCACTTCACCCCCGGTCACCATCATTTCAGATATTACAGACCAGTCCACCTGCATCGGTGAATACACTGATTTTGTCCAGTACTTCAAGGACAGGTATGCACTGCTTGGGGATATGCTAAGGAAAAGGATAAGCTCCCGCCCAATCGAGAGCCTGAAAAGAAGGAATCTTGATTCGAGGGAGCCGTTATCCGTAATTGGTATGGTTCAGGATAAGAAAACGACAGCCAACGGGCATAAGCTCCTTGAGATTGAGGATACAACCGGGTCATTGCGCGTTCTTGTCCACAAGGAAAGGGACAGGGAACTGTTCGAGGCTTCAAACTCTGTGCTGCTTGATGAGGTGATAGCAGTCACAGGCACATTATCCTCTGACGGGAATATCATGTTTGCAAACAAGATTACCTGGCCTGACCTTCCGAATTCAAACCCATCTCTTGACGGAAAAAAACCAAAAGGAAAAGCAGTGTTTATCTCGGATATCCATGTGGGAAGCAACACGTTCCTTGAGGACGCATGGCTGCGGTTCGTGGACTGGCTCGGGGACGTGGATGATATTAATTATCTGTTGATTGCAGGTGATGTGGTTGACGGTATCGGGATATTCCCGAACCAGGATAAGGAACTTGCAATCACTGACATTTACGAGCAGTACGAGAAAGCGGCAGAATACCTGAACGCAGTACCAGGGCATATCAGGATTATAATTTCACCAGGAAACCACGATGCTGTGAGGCAGGCTGAGCCCCAGCCCAGGTTCCCGGAAAGGATAACGAGGATGTTCAGGAGCGATATAACATTTGTCGGGAATCCTGCGATGGTTGAGCTCGGCGGTGCCAAGGTATTAATGTACCACGGCAGGTCAATGGATGATATCATTGCCAGCATCCCCGGATATTCATATAACGAACCTGAAAAACCCATGATTGAGATGCTAAGGGTCAGGCACCTCTCGCCCATATACGGCGGCAGGGTTTCTATTGCGCCAGAGAAAAAAGACCATTTCGTAATCTCGGAAGTTCCTGACATATTACATTGCGGGCATGTGCATACCGTTGGTGTTAAGTCTTACAAAGGCGTTCTCGCAGTGAACAGCGGGACATGGCAGAGCCAGACCGAGTTCCAGAAAAGGATGAACCTTGACCCCACACCTGCAAGGGCGACTGTGGTTGACCTGTCGAATATGAAATACGAGATTTTGGCGTTTAATTAAATATGCTGGAAAATACTTACATACACGTACCTGGTATCGGTGACACGGTTGAGCGCAAGATATGGGAATCAGGTATCAGGAACTGGGAGGATTTCCTGGAAAACCATCACCAGGTAAGAATCCCGAAAGCAAAGAAACGGGTTCTGGTCGCCGGCATCGAGGAATCTGTTGAGCAGCTATCAACAGGAAACCATGTTTTTTTCTCAAACAGCATCCCTGCGCGGCATCACTGGAGGGCTTACCGTCATTTTAAGGGAGATACTGCTTTTGTGGATATTGAAACAACAGGGCTTTCACCGAACTACCATGAAATAACAATTATCGGCATCTATAACGGGAAGGAGGCAAAAATGTTCATCAAGGGCATTAATCTCGATGATGCTGTGGATGAGCTTTCAAAGTACAAGCAGCTCGTAACTTTTAACGGGGCGCGGTTTGATTTACCGTTTATAGAGAGTGAATACCCCGGTTTTTTTAACCACCTGCATACGGACTTAATGTATCCCCTGAGGAAAATCGGGTATAGCGGCGGTCTTAAGAATATCGAGTGTATGCTGGGATTAAAGAGAAGCGGGGATACGGTTGGTATATCGGGCTTTGATGCTGTGAGGTTGTGGAAGAAGTACGAGCGCGGAGACAAGAAGGCGCTGGAACTCCTTGTTAAGTATAACACAGAGGATATCGTAAACCTTGAAACGATTATTGAGATGACGTATCCTGTTATGCTGGAGAAGGAGATGGGAAAATGACGACATTTGGCGGTAAGGCAAATAAAATCCGGGTTAACACATCCCCACGAAATTCCTGAGCATCTTCAACCCGACATCCCCGCTCTTTTCAGGATGGAACTGGGTGCCAATGACATTTCCTGCCTCGTTTGTAATCACTGCTGAAAACTCCCCGCCATAATCACACACAGCAGCCTGGTATTTTTCCTCAGTACTTACATGGTAGGAATGTACAAAATACACGAACGAGCCGTCCTTTATGCCTTTAAGAAGCGGCATCTCCTTTTTGATAATAAGCGAGTTCCATCCCATGTGGGGAACCTTAAGCTCTGATTGCGGGAACCTGACAACCCTTCCCGGCACAAGGTCAAGACCACTATGGATTCCTCCCTCCTCGCTTTCAGATGCCAGCATCTGCATACCAAGACATATCCCAAGCAACGGCTTCCCTTCAGAAACGGCATCTTTTACCACACGCTCAAGTGTTTCAAAATGCATCATAGCGTCACGGAATGCGCCAACGCCTGGCAGTATAAGGGCATCAGCACTGTCAATAACCGGGATTTCCTTTGAAATAACGGCATCTGCACCAATATACTCAAGCGCCTTCTCAATACTTCGCAGGTTGCCAAGTCCGTAATCTATGATGACGATTTTCATTCGTGTGTAAGTGAACTTTAATGTTTAAATAAATAAGCAAAAAGCACTGAAATACTATTCCAAGCCGCCCATAAGTTTCATTCATTTTCCAGTAATCTTAATCCACCGGTACATGAGCCAGTCCACCAGCAATACAGCTGCAAGTAACCCAGTAACTGCAAAAAGACGCGAAGGGAAACGGGATGAAACCTGCCCGTAATAGAATTCAGGATATGCCATTCCCAGGAACTCGATGAAATTATGCAGTGCTATCAAAAGCCCCACAATGAAAATTATCATAATATTTTTTATCAAAAATCCCTCTGCGAGGAAAACACGCGCTTTTAACAGGTTCTTATCAAGATTTTTCCAGATTAAAATCAGCTTGAAAAAAAGGAACACACCGAATAAGCCGAAAATTGCCGTTATACCTGAAATAAAAATGGTCGTGTTTTCGTACATCATTATCATGAAGAAGTTTTCTATAATAAATAATCATCGGTCAGCACTGGTTTTACATTTTTAAAAACCAAGATTCCCAAGCCGCCTTGCCGCCTCAAGTAACGTTTCCTCCTTCTTTGAGAACGTGAACCGAAGCTTATGCCTGCCAACCTCACTCTTATAAAAACTACTGCCAGGAACAGACGCAACACCAACTTCACTTACAAGGTATTTTGCGAACTCCATATCATCCATTCCCGCATCCTCAGGTATATCTGCCAGAATATAATAAGCACCGTCCGGCATCCTGCACTTTAGCCCTGCATCATTCAGTGCCTTATGCAGCAGCCTCCTTTTCCCGTCATACATCCTGGCAAGGTCGCTGTAATACGAATCCGGCATCCGCAGCGCACTCACGCAGGCGTGCTGGAGCGGTGCAGGCGCGCCGACTGTCAGGAAATCATGCACCTTCCTGATACCTGATGTCAGGTTCTTTTCTGCTATGGCATAACCGATACGCCATCCTGTGACACTGTATGTTTTCGAGAAACCGCTTATGGTTATTGTCCTGTCCCTCATTTCGTCGAGTGAACCAATGCTGATATGCTTTTTACCATCGTACAGTATATACTCGTAAATCTCGTCAGTCACTGCAATAACATCATGATCCACGCACAGGTCAGCAATTAATTTCATTTCATCTTTTGTAAAAACCTTCCCGCTCGGGTTATTCGGGGTGTTCAGGATTAACATCTTTGTTTTCTTATTAAATGCAGAAACAAGCGCCCCCTCATCAATGTTAAGCTCATCATCAAGCGGGACAAACCGCGGCACAGCACCTGAAACTGCGGCATCAGGACCGTAATTTTCATAGAACGGCTCAAAAACCACAACCTCGTCACCCTCGTTTATAACTGCAAGCACGGAAGCCATCATGGCTTCAGTCGAACCGCAGGTTATTGTTATTTCACTCTCAGGGTCTGATTCGATTTTATTGTACTCGCGGGCTTTTCTTGATATTTCATCCCGCAGCTCCTTGGCACCCCACGTAATCGAATACTGGTTATGGTCATCCATTATCGCAGCAGCGCCTGCCCGTTTTATTTCCTCTGGTGCAGGGAAATCAGGGAAGCCCTGTGCAAGGTTTATTGCATTGTGCTTCAGGGAAAGGCGCGTCATATCACGGATGACAGATTCAACAAAAAATCCTGTTCTGCGGGATAACATAACCTGCCATACGATTATATCATATATTTAGACTTCTATTGCGCATCTACCACGGGGTTTCCAGTGGAAATGAAGGGGTTCATCATTATGAGTGTATCAATGAGGGTATTTTACTTTTTCAACCCCTCAATCAGGACATCGTATCTCTGGCACACCCTTTTAACAGCATCCATATCCGCATTCCTGTGTGTGGGTATGAAAATATCTGCATTCCCAACCAGCTCACCAGAGCCAGACGTTTCGTAATCAGGCGCAACTTTCACGCCATCCGATGATATACCAAGTTTCAGTTCATTGACCATATGCGCTATCATTTCTGTCTGCGGCGAGACTTTCACAGTAATATCAAACGTCTTCTCAATATATTCATCCTTCAATCCAGAAATATACTCTATGCTTTCCCTGACCTTCCTGTGGCTTCCGTATTCTGCAAGGATATTTATTGAATTTGTAAGTTCCTCAAACGTCGAAGCCGATACCTCGATAATCCTGCCGTCAAAAAACCCACCCGCACGTTCTTCATAACCTTTCGAGATGATAAGAACACCCAGTTCCTGGATGCGCTCGCGTTCTGTGTCATCGGCATTATACGGGTTAACGACTTCGTACCCTGAAATACCGCACAACTCCATCAGGGACTCATACATCGGGGTTACCCCGATTCCCTGTTTGCCGAGCCATTTATCAAGTCCCATTTTCTGCTCGCGGGCAAGACTGATAATCATGCGCTTAATTTCCTCAGGGTCAGATGAGTTGAGGTTGAAATACTCGGCAAACTGCGGCGTTGTCTGGAGAATCCGTGACCTTCCTTCCGGTTTTGCCGATATAAGACCCCGCTCCTCAAGCTCCCTGACATGCTCATAGGTTGCAGCACCCCTCCGGTCAACAAGTTCAGACTGGATAATTGGCTGGTGGTATGCAATCATGGACAATGTCCGAAGCACAGGAGCGCGCAGTTCTTTCGGCGCGATTGGTCTTACCCTCTCGGCATATTCCGGTTTTACCTGCATAACGTACCGTCCTTCAACCTCCTTTATCTCAAGAGGGGAGTTGCGCTGCCGGTATTCATCCATAAGCCCATGGATTATATCCTGTATGTCCTTCTTTTTAACAAGGCTGCGCAGCTGTACTGTATCCAGCGGTTCGCCTGATACGAACAATGCGGCCTCTATAATCCCTTTATCCGTAATCATAAAGCCCCCCACCTGCGTATGAAAATCTCCCCGAAAATTTCTTCCTGCTCAAGCCATATCTCCTTCCTTGTCGCAAGGAACAGTATCGCAAGATAAGCCATTACCTGCCCCGACCTGTCAAGAGCCCCGCCAAGTTCTGAAAACTTGATGTATTTTTGTTTCTCGAATAATCCGTCCATTAAATTCCTCATTTTGCCTACCCTGCTTTCTATATCTTCCTCATGGGCAATAGACAGCACTTCCCTGACAGTCACACGCCTTTCTTGTTTTTTTGTATTTATACGTTCATCCCTGCGTTTTTCTGTTTTCTCGGCTTTCCTGAGTTCGGATAATAATTCTTCCAGTGTAACCGGGCGCCTGGAATGGCGGCGCAAAGGCAAAGACGGAACGGGATAATCGCTGACCTCAAAATCCCCGAGTTCGTCAAAATCATAATCTTCTATAATATACTTCGGTTCATCGATTTCAACGAGGGCATTGGATTTCATGCGCAAAAGGATGGCAGCATAAAGCAATGTCCGCCCGGAAACCCGCAAATCCATCCGTTCCAGTTCCTCAACCTGCTTCAGGAACTTGTCTGTGACATCAACTATATCGATATTCCAGGGGTCTATCTCACCGTTTTTGGCAAGGTTGACAAGGATTTCGATGGGTTCAAGCAGTACCTCTTCTTTCAGGATTTCCTCAGTCTCTCCTTCAGCCATGTTTCATTTGATATAAGTATATAAAAGCACATAAGGATTTTGTTATAAATGGGCTTGAAGAGAATTAAATTATGTAATATCCTGCTTCTTACCATCGCGGGACAGCAAGACCACCCTGCTTAACCTGGATTCATCTGCTATCTGGTAGCCCATTTCCTGTGCAACCTGTCTTGAAAAATCCAGTACTTCGTTGTGGTCAGGCATATTTTCACGGGAAAGCCTTTTTCTTGAAAACCCAAGATGCATATAGGCTTTCAATTCGACATAATCCGGCTCTGCTGTTCCTATCAAACGCGCATATCCCACAGGATTAGCCATGTTCACGCCTTTTGTCAGTGTAATCCTTACAGCAGTTCTTGTTTTTGAGCCTTTCATGATTTCAAGTGATTGTTTAATATTTTCCCATGTATCAGATAAGGGCGCGCAGGCTTTTTTATATGTATCCGCATCAGGCGCGTTCAGGCTCATGTAAAGCTGTGTCGGGGTGATTTGTCCGACCATTTCAGGGTTTGTGCCGTTTGTAACCACAAAAGTTGTCATGCCCCGTTTGTGGAACTCCTCTATCAGTTCGGGAAGATAGGGATATGTCGTAGGCTCGCCGGATAATGATATTGCAACGTGTTTCAGGTCATGCGCCTCTTTTAATTTCGTGCTGTCAGAGGTTTCCGAGCCGCCGTATCCTGATATAAGGCGGCGCTGCCCGGAAAGGCAGCCTTCTACAATTTCTTCAGGTGAATCCCATTTTACAGGTTTCGGCACAGGCGCTTCTACCGCACGCCAGCAGTGGAGACAGCGGTGGTTGCATACGAGTGTCGGCGTCATCTGGATACAGCGGTGGGATGCCATGCCGTAGAACTGTGATTTATAGCACCCCCCTTCATTGCGCATGCTCCTGTTTAACCAGAGGCATGTTTTTACAGCGCCGTGGGTACCTGCAATATGGTAGCCATGTTTCGCAAGGAGTTCTTTAGTTGATTCTGAGATTTCTGTCATTGCCTGGATTCAGACACATTAAACCAGCATATTATTAAAAGATGAGGATAATGTTGGAATTTATCCAAACCGAAAGTTATTAAATACACGATAACATCAAAAGAATAAAAAAAATATTTGAGGAAATCTATGGCACGAAACATCCGTGTAGAAAAAATTACCCAGACTCCTATCGAAAAACAGGAGATTGAACTGGTTGAAAGAAAGGGTGTCGGACACCCGGACAGTATGGCTGACGGCTTTGCAGAAGCAGTAAGCAGGGCATTATGCAATGAATATATAAAGAAATGCGGGACAGTACTGCATCACAATACCGACCAGGTTGAGGTCGTAGCCGGGCGCTCCAATCCTGAATTCAGGGGCGGGGAGCTAATTTCACCCATTTATGTGCTTCTTGTAGGAAGAGCCACAAAGGAATTCCAGGGAAAAAGAATCGCTACAGATACGGCAGCAGTCAGGGCTACAAAACAGTACCTGAAAAATACACTTCCAGATATTGATCCGGAAAATGATGTTATTATAGACTGCAAGCTTGGTGACGGGTCAACAGACCTCCAGAGTGTTTTCAAGCGTGGAAAGGCACCCATGGCAAATGATACATCTTTCGGTGTCGGGCACGCTCCCTTCTCAGAAGTTGAGCAGATTGTTTACAACACTGAAAGGAAGATGGTTCTGGATTTCAAGAAAAAAATTCCTGCAATAGGAACTGACATAAAAGTCATGGGCATGAGGAAACACGATAAGATAACCCTCACTGTTGCATGTGCTATGATAGGGAAACATGTTGATGACGTCTCCCATTACATGTCGATAAAAGAAGAAGTTAAAGGTAAGATATATGACCTTGCTACCACTTACACAGACCGCGAGGTTGAGGTATTCATCAATACCGGAGACCACGAGGAAACAGGTTCAATTTACCTGACTGTTACAGGAACGTCAGCAGAAATGGGTGATGACGGTTCAGTAGGACGGGGCAACAGGTGCAACGGTCTTATTACCCCGAACAGACCGATGAGCATGGAAGCCACAAGCGGGAAGAACCCGATAAACCACGTTGGCAAGCTGTACAACCTTCTTTCAACCCAGATAGCAAAAGATATCGCGAAACAGGTTCCGGGAATAGATGATGTGTACATCCGCATCCTGTCCCAGATAGGATACCCGATTGACCAGCCGCTGATTGCAAGCGCACAGGTTATACCCAAGGATGGTGCTGACATGAACAACATCAGGGCAGAATCCGAGGCTATAATTGAGGAATGGCTTGCTAATATCACAAAGATTACTGAAATGACAACAAGGGGTGAGCTGGAGACTTTCTAGTCCCTGCTCCCTATTATTTTTACATTCACGGTTCTGTTTCTCGGTCCGTCCAGTTCTACGAAGAATATACCCTGCCACGTTCCGAGTACGAGGTGTCCGTTTTCGATTGGGATGGTTTCGCTAATACCCAGTAGGACGGCGCGAAGGTGTGAATGTGCGTTACTGTCTATCCTGTCGTGGACATAGGATTTGTTCTGGGGAATCAGTATTTCAAGCATATCCAGTATGTCTTTCCTGAGTCCCTGCTCGTTTTCGTTCACAATGAT
>PGYG01000063.1:8002-9229 GCA_002839545.1 Candidatus Methanoperedentaceae archaeon HGW-Methanoperedenaceae-1 | reverse complement strand
GAACTTATTACACCATTTGCGCATGACCTGCATGTCGTTGCGCCCACGCCGCCTCCGCCAAGACCGCTATATGTAATCTCTATTTCATTGCCATTGACAATAACAGATTCAATCCCTGCGGCTGCAACCGATGAGCGAAGGTCAAGAGGCATGAGCCCGGTAGCTGTGAGATACCGCATCATATCGCCGACTGCACGGGCTTTTTTTACAATCGGGCTTTTAGAATAATGGTGAAGCGCCCATGCCGAGCCGCCGTAACAGCTTGAGTGTTCCATTATCTCAACGCGCTCGTTTTTCCTGTCTGCAACAGCGTAAATACCTTTATAAGATATGTTATATGGGTCTGGTAAATGCATAATCAACACTGGTTTTAAGTATTTTATCCAATATATGATTATGCGTAGTGATAAAGCAAATGAAAAATAAACTCCTGTTTACGATACTGTTATTCCTGTTAATCCCGAACATTGCCTTTGCCCTTGAAGACGGGGTAACTATCCCTGTAGTTGCCTACCGAAGCGGTGAAGACGGGGAAAAAGGCGTACTCCTGAGTGCAGAAGTAATTGTGACAAGCGGGACAGGGCACGTTTTTGTGGATACAAGCCCTTATACCCAGGTTGACCTCCAGGGTTCTGCCAGGCTTGCCGCAATGGTAACGTCTGATGTTCTCGGAATTGACCAGAGGAAATACGATTTCTACTATATAATTGATATTCCCTCTCCCATAATCGGAGGACCTTCAGCAGGCGGCGCGCTTACTGTCGCAACAATCGCTGCTGTAAACAACTGGACATTAAAGCCTGGTGTTGTCATGACAGGAATGATTAACCCTGACGAGTCAATAGGACCTGTTGGCGGCATACCGTTCAAACTGGAAGCAGTTGCTGCCAGTAATGCCACACTGTTCCTGATTCCAGAAGGGCAAAGCAAATATACTATCCAGAAAAATATTTCAAATACGCAGCAGCCGTTTATATTCTATGATACGGTTGACGAAACGATTGACCTTGTAAAGCGCGGTAAAGAACTCAACATCACAGTACGCGAAGCGGATACAATCCGAGAGGCGGTTTTTGCTTTTACGGGGCATGAACTCAAAAAGCCAACCTACGAAGGTGCTGTTCTCACGACCCAATATATCAATCTCCTGAAACCCCTTGCAACCAGCCTCAGGAAAGAAGCGGGTGACATGTATGATAATACTGAAGCTGCTGCACCGAAAAATGA
>PGYG01000063.1:0-7982 GCA_002839545.1 Candidatus Methanoperedentaceae archaeon HGW-Methanoperedenaceae-1 | reverse complement strand
GCAGCGACTTCTTTTTATTTTAACTCAATGTACGTTATGCGCTATATCCAGTGGAGTGAAGGTTACAGTAAGGCGGAAAATAAGGAAGACTATCTTAACATGCTGATAGACAGGGTTGAAAAACAGATTCAACAGTCAGAGAGTGACCTTGACGAATTTAAGTTAAACGGTGTTTTCGATGTGGAAGCAGTCGGTGCAGCCGAATCGCGTATCACAGCCGCACGGGCTAAATTCGATGAAGCCTTGAAAATCAAATCAGTGGATGATAAGATTTCCTCGCTGGCTTTTGCAAATGAACGGGCGCGCACGGCACAGTGGTGGCTGACGCTGGCAACGCCGGACGGGAAAACCGTGCCTGAGGAAATCCTGAAAGACCGGGCAGGATGGTACCTTAGCCAGGCGCAGTCCCTGAATACGTATGTCCATACCCTTTTTATGGACAGTGATATTCACCCGACCCTGCTCTCAGGCACGAATGAGGATATAATCCACGCACAGACCGAAATGCAGCGCGGGTATTATAGCGGGGCGATTTTTGATGCGCTACAGGCTACAGTGAAATCAAGTACCATTATCGGACTGATGGGGCAGGAAGATGGCACACGAAAGATAGAAGACGGGGCAAATGCGGCAAAACTTGCAATAAATGAAGCACGGCAGGCTGGAGTTGAGCCGACACTTGCAGTAAGTGCTTATGAGTTCGGGGAAACCATGACAGGTACCTATGACCAGATTTCCCAGTACACATATTCCAAGATGGTTGCCAGGACATCAGTGGTGCTGAATTCTTATGCCGTTCCTTCTAACCTGACGCCTGTTAAGCCTGCGCTGACGCCATTGCCTGAAAACGCAGCCGAGATGCCCACGATGCCAGTCATTACGCCTGTTAAAGATAAAACAAAAATAGAAGTGCCTGCCATCGGGGCGGTTATGGCTGTCGCTGTTATTCTATTTATGGGCAGGAAATTAAAAAATCGTTGAAGGAAGGCTTAATCGGCACAAAGGTGGTAAAATGGTTTCTAAAGAAAAAGTAATGCTTCATTTGTATAGTTTGTCGGAAGACAAAAAGCAAATCAGGATAGCAAAAGCCATAGCAGATAGAATTAGCAGTGATAATCCAATTGGAAAGGTGATTATGTTATTGTTGGAAAAAGCAGAAAGTGGTGATTTTAAATAAGTCAACGACACTGGATTTCGCTACGCTCAAATCCGGGGCATCAACGGAATGATGCTCAGGTCTGTAGGTATTTGGGCGAATAATGGCGGCCATCTCTCTTGTATTGAATTGCTGAAAAAACCAGATCAACTTTATCAATTTTGAAATTCGCTAGCTTTTATTTTTTCAAGTATCCATATTTTTTTGAAAGCCAATCAAGGACGGCAAGTTGACTTTCAATTGTTCCACGTCTTACTTGGGCAAGAAGCTGCACTGTATCGGGTTTTGGCAAGCCAGCATTTTGTAAACCTTCATTACAATTCGTACAAATGGCTTTTAGATTTTGCGGTGTATCCGGGCCACCCTTGGATTTATCTATAATATGCCCCATTGTTAAGCGCACAGTTCTGCCATTATGAAATTGATCGGTGTCGCCTGCGGCTAAACCACAGCTTTGGCATGTAAAACCATTTCTTTCTAAAACTAAAGCTCTTGTTTCTTTTGAAATTCCTCTAACAAAAGCAGGTTTTCGTTTTGCACTAATCAAAATGTATTGTCCTGGCTTTAAATCAGCGCGATCCTTGTGCGATAAAATTTGATAACCCTGTTCATCGCGTAATTCTCTGACACGTCTTGCCCATTCTGCGACCCAGCCAGAAGCTTCTTGTATCTCTTTTGAATCTATTACTCGTCCTATATTTTCCAAGAAAAAATCGAGTATTTTTTGCTTTGAACCTTTTTTCCTTTCTTTTGTCATATTATCCATAGAGATTAAATTGCCGTTAAAATTTGTGTGCCTACAGCTTTTGCAACGGCTGGAGGAAAAGCATTGCCAATTTGCCTGTAAGAGGCAGTTTTACGGCCAGGAAACTGCCATGAATCAGGGAATCCCTGTACACGAGCTGTCATTCTTACGGTTAATCTTGGTAAACCATCTTCAGGAAATTTTATATCTGGGGCAGAGTCAGCAATGCCTATACCATCGACTCCCAAGTTTTTCCATTGTTGGCGAGCTCGAGTCGGTCCTAAATCTGGTCCGCCATGTTTTTTTGATCCTCCAACTAAGGTTGGTCCAATACCATTTGCTTTTTTTGACCACTTTTTTGCACCAGTCCATCCATTCTCAGCCATTAAATCAAATAAAGTTTTACCAACTGTGATTTTTTTTGATAGTGGCTTTGGCCATTCAAACGTATTTTCAAAATTATTAGTTAGTGCAACCAATATCAATCTTGGTCTCAATTGGGGCACTCCAAAGTCTGATGCGTTCAATATTTTCCATTCAGACCAATATCCCAGTTTGGCAAGTTCATGCTGAATATTTTGACGATAGGAATCAAATTTTGATAAAGCCAAACCGGGAACATTTTCCAATAAGACTGCTTTTGGGCTAGTTTGTCTTATTATTTTCAAAGCGTAAGGGAATAAATCTCTATCATCGTCTTGGCCAAATTGTTTTCCGGCAATTGAGAACGGAGGGCAAGGAACCCCGCCAGCAACAAGATCAACGCCAATAAAACTCTTTGCGTCAAAGTGTTTTAGGTCAGCATTTATGATATTTAATTTTGGCCTGTTGTAATGTAATGTGCGACAATATTCGGCTTCAATTTCAACTGCACCAACGCACTCAAACCCGGCTGCTTCTAGGCCTAAAAATTGCCCGCCACCACCGGCACAAAGTTCTAGAACGCCCTTCTTCTTGTTTCCAATTTTCACTTCTTGCATAGTGATACTCATAAATGTGATTTTATGTAGTTATTTTTCCTATAATATAAAAGCGTTTTTAAAGGCTGGGGCGATAGTCTCAAAAGGAAAACATGTATTTCATACAACATTGAATATCCGAACTTTGTTTGTATATCCCCCAATTAGGCGATATATCCGTACTCGATTCGTATACATTTCCTTTTGCCAGAACGCCGATTCTCTTAATTACACCTCGTATTATCTTTATCCAAAATGAATTTCTATTATGCTTAAATCTTTATTGCTTGCATTGTATAAGAGTTCCTCAGTCTTGCGAAAAAGGTTATTTTGTCTTTCCATCGTCTTCCGTCACTATACCCCGTACTTGAAGGGTACATGGCTTGTTGCCGTTTTTGCCCATAAAACTTTTTCATCATTTGTTACTGCATTTATACTGTCCTATTCATTAAACAATAAACTAATTAGAAATGTTTCCAATATGACAATGAACCGTTAAGTATATTTAAAATTATTTATAATTACAATACAGGAGGTTTTGATTTGGGAGAAATTAAAGAAACGATAGAAATACCAGGCATGTCTTTTACATCATTTTTGTAAATTCCCCTGATTTTTATTGAAATTTTCAGGTGATAGATACAGGGAAAAATATGGGATTCATTAGAAAATAAATCAAAACATTAAATATTAGTTAAAATATTATATCTCCAAGCTGGTCGCAACTATGAAAAATCTAAAGTTAAAATTTGGTTCCAGGTTCGCAAAAAAAAGTCCAAAAAAAGCAGGTCTCCCTCCGGGAACACTTATTCATACAGGTGAGAGGAAACTCGAAAAGGCAAAAATTACTATCATAGATTATGACGAGTCACATTTCCAGGAAAAAGAAGCAAAGACCGTTGAGGAATGTTTTCCATTCAAAGACGAACCGACAAACACATGGATAAACATAGACGGTCTTCATGATATTGAAATCATTGAAAAAATAGGGAAACATTTTGATGTCCATCCCCTTATTCTGGAAGATATTGTACATACCGGACAGCGCCCGAAAATGGAGGACTTTGAAACTTATATCTACATTGTCCTGAAAATGCTTTATTTCAATGAAAACGAAAACGAAATAAAATCCGAACAGATCAGTTTAATTCTCAGTAAAAATGCGGTCATTTCCTTCCAGGAAAGCGAAGGAGATGTTTTCAATCCTGTAAGGGAAAGAATCAGGAACGGAAAAGGTCGCATCAGGAAAATGGGGTCTGATTACCTTGCTTATGCCCTGATGGATGCAATCGTTGATAACTACTTTATAATCCTCGAAAAGCTTGGCGAAAAAATCGAAGTGCTGGAAGAAGAGCTAATCACCAACCCGATACCTGAAACCTTACACATGATCCACAATTTAAAAAGGGAGATGATATTCCTGCGCAAATCCGTCTGGCCCTTAAGGGAAGTTGTCAGCGGCATGGAAAGGGGAGAATCCCAACTGATAATGGGCTCAACCACTATATACCTCAGGGATGTCTATGACCACACAATCCAGGTA
Organism: Candidatus Methanoperedentaceae archaeon HGW-Methanoperedenaceae-1; assembly: GCA_002839545.1. Lineage (GTDB taxonomy): Archaea > Halobacteriota > Methanosarcinia > Methanosarcinales > Methanoperedenaceae > Methanoperedens_A. The sequence continues at coordinate 3,579 of PGYG01000063.1, read as the reverse complement.
ATTGACACAATAGAAACATTCAGGGACATGCTTTCCGGTATGCTCGATATTTATCTTTCCAGTTTAAGCAACAAGATGAATGAGGTCATGAAGGTACTGACCATTATCGCTACTATTTTTATTCCGCTTACTTTCATAGCTGGTGTTTACGGGATGAATTTTGAATACATGCCCGAACTTTCCTGGCAGTGGGGTTACCCTGCCGTCTGGGTCATAATTATTATAGTAGGTATATCAATGGTACTCTATTTCAGGAGACGGGGCTGGTTATGAGCGGGCTGGCATATAAAATCCCAATTTACCGGTTAAAACAGGTTTGGGAGTTGAAAACAAAATGAATATTAACACGGTATTAAAGTTTGTTTTGTTATTTTCTGTAATATGTATAGCTGGTTATGTAAACTACTTTATCTATTACAACCAGACCCTTGAAAAGTTATTTTATTCAATGATTATAATCTTTATTGCATTGGTTGCAAACGATGCTCTTATCACAATCATAAGGAATAAAATCCATGATATAAAAGAACGCTATTCCATGCGAAAAGCCCTTTCTGCCGTTTTAACGTTACTTGTATTTGCGGTTATTCTTGGCGTATGGTTTACAGAAACAACATCCCTTATTGTTGCATACGGTATAATCAGCGCAGGTATTGCAATAGCCTTGCAGGATGTTTTGAAAAACGCAGCAGGCGGATTTATCATTTTCTTTTCAACTCCTTTCAGGGCTGGTGACAGGATACAGGTCGATAATAACCTTGGAGACGTTATCGACATAAACATATTTTCTACTTCGATTATGGAAACAAGGGAATGGGTGGATGGCGACCAGTTTTCAGGCAGGATACTCCAGGTTCCGAACGGTTTTGTCCTGAATACTACAATCAAGAATTATACAAAAGATTTCTCATTCATCTGGGATGAAATTTTCATTATGTTAACCTATGACAGTAACTGGAAAAAAGCACAGGGGATTATTCTCAATATCGCACATGAGGTAACAAGCAGTTTTGAAGATGCAGCATTGAAAGAACTTACAACTATGGGTGAAAAGTACCTCATCAGCCAGAACGAGGTAAGTGAAAAAATATACACAAAACTTACAGACAACTGGATTGACCTGCGCCTGAGGTATGTTGTTGACCCGCGCCAGAGGCGTCCTATTAAGACCTTATTGTTTGAAAGGATTCTCGAAGGATTTGCACAGGAGAAAGATATTCATTTAGCTTCCGAAACCCTTGAAATTTCAGGTTTCCCGAAGATAAAAATCGATAAGGCGGATGGTATTTCGGAAAACTGGTAATCCCGGTTACAGAATACCTGCCGCAGCGTCCCTGATACCTGTTATCACAAACTGGATTGCTATGGCAGCAAGAAGAAGACCCATTATCCTGACTATAACCATGGTACCTGTGTGACCGAGTTTCTCGAACAGTTTTTCTGAACGGGAAAGGATAATGTAAGATACAAGGAACACAAGTAATATTGCCACTAACAGTGAGATTTCTTCTTCAACACTTTTTGCCGAGTTAAAGAGGACTATGCCTGATGTTATTGCGCCGGGTCCGGTAAGCAACGGTACGGCAAGGGGTGTGACAATAACGTCATCCTTATGCATTGCCTCTTCTTCTTCCTGTACAGTACTTTTTGTACCAGGCTTCTTTCCAAAAAGCATCTCAAGTGATACCATAAAAAGAAGAATCCCGCCTGCTATCCTGAAAGAGTACATCTCAATGCCGAGATACTTGAATATGACATTTCCCGAAAGCGTGAATATTATAAGAACAACTGCTGCAATAATCACTGCTTTTTTTACCATTATTTTGCGGTTTTTGCTGTTAACATCTGCAAGAATCGCCATGAAAAGGGGTACATTAACGATCGGGTCAACTATAATAAAAAGGGTTATGAAAGAATATATCGCAAAATCAAGTACCATATCCAGTGCCGCCAGCTTGTACTTTAATGTTTCATTGGAATATATAATTTAGCAGGTTTACCTATCAAAATATTTTTTCACCCTGTCGCTCATGACTTCATCATGCAATACCAGTTCCATGTGGGGATAGGCTATTTCAACCTTGCCCTTGTTTTCCGGCTTGTTAAACTCATGGAATACCTTCCTGTAAATATCAGAACTAATTGCAGGAACCCGTTTTGGCATACACATTATCCTTGCCCTTATGGTTACGCTTGAACCCGCAAATTCCACACGTATTACCGGGTCTTCAGTAGCAAATTCTGCATGTACGCTTTCAGGAGTTTTTCGTTTTATAATATCAGATGCAGTTTTCATTTCTTCCCCTGCCACATCTTTTGCAACGTCAAATATAATTTTTTCAGCAAGCTCAAGGTCACTTTCATAAGTAACATCCACAGGAAGGGATATCCATATCTGCGGAACATCATACGAGTAATTTATAATGGGCTCAAGGAACACGGTGCTGTTCGGGAGTATTATGTTTTTACCTGTTACCGTATCGTTGTGTGCTACTTCCTTGAGTACGGTAATCAGCATGGTTATATCCTCAACATCGCCAAGCACATCGCGGTTTTTAATATATATCCTGTCACCAATCTTATACGGGCGCTTTATTATTATCAGGAACCAGCCTGCAAAACTCAAGATAACCTGCTGCAACGCAAAGGCTATTCCAGCACCAATAAGGCTGATGGAAATACCGAGTGATGAAAAATTCCCAAATACGCCTGTTAAAATAATAATAAAAGCAATAAACCATAAAAAATAGGTATAGAGCATCCTGATAACGTTCCACTCATCAGGATTGAAATAAAGTGAAATGCCCTTTTTAAGTACAGGTATTGTAGATTTTATAAAAACATTGAATATAAACAATGTTATTAAAATGCTGGCAATTTTAGGTAATACCGGTTCTATGTCCCTTAGAAAAGTAGAAACACTTACATAATCTTTCCAGTACACAGCGAGAAGGAAAACGGCTATTAATAGATTAATATACCAGAACAGTTCTTTTTTTAGCTGGTTTTTTTGTTCTGTTTTCATATCATATAGTAATTATATAAACGCATTGCCGGCAAAATCTGGGGTTAAGGTCACTTAACCTCCCGCGTTTTCATTTCATTGGCAAACCATAAAGTCCGCTGTGGGAATGCTATCTCAAGCCCGTTTTCTTCCAGGGTCTTTTTAATAATCCACAATAATTTTTTCTTGACACCGTACCATTCCGTGGATGGCGCCCATATCCTTACAATAATATTTACTGCATTATCCCCGAGATTATCAACGAAAACGGCAGGTTCCGGATTTTTAAGTGCTAACGGTTCTTGTTCAATTATGTTCTTTATTATTCCAATCGCTTTATCGGCATCACCCCTATACGTAATCCCGACAACATACTCAAACCTTCTTGCAACGTTACTTACAAGGTTTGTAATATCGTTTGTAAAAACCTTCTCGTTTGGTATCCTTACGTATAACCCGTCAAATCCCCTGATTGTTGTGGACATTATATCGATATCCTCTACAAATCCCGAAGTTGCGCCGATTGTCACCTGGTTGCCTATTTTTATAGGTCTTTCAATCATGAGGAATATTCC
>PGYG01000062.1 GCA_002839545.1 Candidatus Methanoperedentaceae archaeon HGW-Methanoperedenaceae-1 | reverse complement strand
GCTTGTTGCAACGGATGACGGTTCAGCAGGGATGAAGGGGTATGTTACAGGACTGCTTGATGATGTTGATGCTGGTAAATTCGACATGATTTACTGCTGCGGGCCAGAGCCCATGATGAAAAAAGTGCTTGATAGAGTTCCGCCTGAAAAAGCGCAGTTTAGCCTTCACCGCTATTTCAAATGCGGGATAGGTGTCTGCGGCGCATGCTGTATTGATGGTTTGCGCGTATGCAAAGACGGTCCGGTGTTCAGGGGCGATGTTCTAAAGGAGACCGAGTTTGGGAAGTTCAAGAGGGACGGGTGCGGGTGTAAGGTAAAAGTGTAAAGAGATAGCGTTCTGCCTGTTTTAGGGGACTTTTAATTATCTTCTGGTCTGCCTTAAAATTTCCCATACAAGCCTTCTACTTATACAAATTGTGCTAACAACTATTATACGGATTTTGGGAGTAACAGTTTCCCGTATTTGCTGGCAACTCTTCACAATTCAGTACTAACTTTAGTGGCAACTGGCAATATCCTGTTGTGTAACTATAATTATTAAGATAGTTAAAAAAGGAGGAAGTAGTATTGAAAAAAGGTTCATTAATAGGATATCTAATCCTTTTCATAACATGGATTGTGCATTCCGTACGTGGTAGAACACATGAATCAAACGAATCGATATGTAATGCTGTACATATCAGGAAAAGTAAAAGGGGCTAAATTCTTGGGTAATAACACGATAAGAGTCATTGAAAACCAAAAAATATATTTGGATAAAGAGAATGAAAAACCTGATAACGATAATAAAAACAAAGGAGGTAAATCCTCATGATGTCCCTACCTCATCATATTAATCGTTATATTTTAATATTATTTTTATTAATAATCCTGATTCCACAAGTGTCTGCTGTTGTCGTTACTAATATTACCCAGTTAACTTACAGTATTGAGATAGGATATAGTGACCCATCTTGGTCACCAGATGGATCCAAAATAGTTTACAACTACATTTTAGGTAGCAATTATAGTTTATGGATCATGAATGCAAACGGAAGCAATCCCGTTCCATTGACACGGGCTGACATCAACAATCCTGTTCATCGAACAAGTGCATACTGGGTTGATAGTGAACCAAGATGGTCATCAGATGGTTCAAAAATTGTTTTTCAGAGGACTTACTACTATGATGGTGGGGGCTATATGGGTTTTTTTGTGTATATTATTAATACCGATGGTCCAAACCAGAGGATGCTGATTTCCGGGTACAATCCGAGTATATCCCCGGATGTTAAATACATCGCCTTTGATGCAGGATCTGCAGGAGGGATTTTTGCCACAGCCGAGCAAGGTTCCAATATATTTGTTATGAATGTTGACGGTACCAATATAAAAAGGCTGACAGATGATAAAGGAAATGAAGTGGCACCCTCATGGTCGCCTGATGGAAAAAAACTTGTCTTCACAAAAGATGGGACAATTTATATAATGAATGCTGACGGCAGCAATAAGACAAGTACAGGACAGGGCGGACATAATGCGAGATGGTCTCCTGATGGAAAACGTATTGCATTTGTTTCTGAGCGTGCTGGCGATATGATGTGGAGTATGAAATTGTTTTATATCTATGTAATGGATATTGACGGTTCCAATGTAACTAAACTTACTTTAGGTGAGAACAGGTGGGACTGGATAGGTGATTGGTCGCCGAACGGAACAATGATAATTTTTTATTCAAGCATTCCACCCGATGCCAAAACCAATCTCTATACAATGACGCTTGATTTCAATGTAACCTCACCCACAGCTACGCCCACAGTTATTAAAACACCAACAATTACACAGACCGCCACAACAACAGTAACGCGGACGCCCGGATTCTCGTTGCTGTTAGCTCTTGCATCTATATTCTTACTAATTTTAGTAAAAAGATCACAAAGATGAAACCATATAAGGTTGGTGGAGTGAGTCTCATAGTCGGCGATAAAGCAACAACCATCTGGAACTTCACACTCGACACCACGCCACTTTAAATAACAATTTATGGGATATTAGTGAAGAAAGTGACAAAATCAGTGGTTACCACAAAATATTAAAAAGTCTCACTCCCAACTTCCGTTCAATCCTGTTTTTTAGGAAGCTCAATATGGAAAGTACTGCCCTTCACTCCATTACTTTCCGCCCGGATTGTTCCGTTATGTTTTTCAACGACACTCCTGCACAAAGACAGACCAATCCCGGTACCGCCATACTTCCTGCTTTCCGAACCATCCACCTGGTAAAACCTGTCAAATATACGGGACAACTCGCCGGCAGGAATACCGATTCCCGTATCACTTATACTGATATGGATACTGCTTCTATTATCATGGGCATTTACGGTAATTTTCCCGTTTTTCGGTGTGAATTTCACGGCATTTACCAGCAGGTTCACGATAACCCCGTAAAGTTTCTCTCCATCCCCTGTTATTTCAGGTACTTGTGCAGCATTATTTATAATTCTTATCTGTTTTGCAACTGCCTGCGGCTGGACATCAACCACAGCCTGTGATATAATATCGTTCATCGAAACCTGCCCATAATGCATCCCAGCCGCATCGTTTTCAAGATGAGCAGCCTGGAGAAGCTGGTTAATCAAATTTGTCAACCTTTCTGCATTCCTGAAAATGGTATCGAGACCTTTTACCTGCTCGTTATTGATACTACCCAGTGTCCCGTCTTTTATCAACTCGGTAAATCCCTTAATGGCAGTCATGGGTGTCAGGAGTTCATGGGTTACGTTCGAGATAAACTCTGTTTTCAGTTTATCTGCTTCCATCAGTTTTTCATACGACTCTTTAAGCTGCTGTTCCAGTTTCTTCTTTTCAGTAATATCCCGCGCAATCCCGTGGATTCCAGTTATTGTTCCTCCCTCGATGATGACACGGTTTTTTATCTCAGCCCATTTATGCTCCCCGTTCTTGCATACCACTTCAAGCACGATTGGCTGCTCGACCGGCTGTCCTGTAATATGCTGGATTAATGTCTTCTGTGCGTACTCAAAACTCTCAGGCGTAAGCCACTGGGAAAAGTGCGTCCCTGCCACTTCCTCCCTGGAAGTACACCCCAATAACCTGCACCCGACATCGTTCATTGATTTTATAAAACCCTGTGTATCATGGATATACATGGGGTCTTGTGCATTCTCGAAAAGTTCCCTGTATTTTACCTCAGATTCCTTTAGTTCAAGTATGAGTTTCTTGTAATCTGTTATGTCCTTAATAACAACAACATATTTTGCCCTGCCTTTCATTTCTGTCTTTGCATGGGACACATACAGGTTCCTGGTTTCACCGTTTTTTGTTATGATTTTTGTCTCATAGGGTATCTGGATACCTTTTTGTATTTCATCCCATTTACGGAGCATGAACCCATGCATATCCTCTGGAATTACTTCCATGAAACCTTTACCAATAAGCTCGTCCTTTGACCAGCCGAGAATATTTACAAAAGACTCGTTACCGTACTCGAATTTTCCTTCATTATCAATAACAAATATCCCGTCAAAAGATGAATTTACTACTGTCCTCAGGTACAGTTCGGATTCCTTAAGGTCAAGTAAGAGTTTCTTATAATCTGAAATATCCTTGATGATTACTACATACTTTGTTTCCCCTTTAATTTCTGTTTTTGCATGGGACACATATAAGTATATGAAACCGTTTTTTGTTTTTAGTTGTGTCTCATAGGGAATTTTGATGTCATTTTGCATCTCATGCCAGCGCTCAAACATGAACTCCCGCATATCATCATGGAAAAATTCCATGAAAACTTTCCCGATAAGCTTCTCCTTTGACCAGCTGTGATAACTAAAAAAAGCCTCGTTTGCAAACTCAACTCTTCCTTTGTCATCAAGAACAAAAATCACATCAAAAGATGAATTTATTATTGTCCTTAGATATTGTTCGGAATCAAAGAGTTTCTGGCTTGTCTCCTTTACTTTTTCTTCAAGATGTTCCTTGTACTCATTGAGTTCCATGAGATTGGTTTTCAGGCGGCGGCACATCCTCGCATTCTGGACAACGGATGAGGCTTGTGAAGCTGCAATACTCACGAAATCAATATCTTCATCCTGGAACTGGCGCGGTTTTTCCCAGTAAATATTCAATAACCCGACAACTTTACTTCCCTGTTTCATTGGCGTGAATATCTGTGATGAAAAACCAAGGTCACTGGAAATCCTGTACCACGGCTTATCTTTCGGTTCCTCGTATATATTCGGCACAAGGTAATATTTCCCTGTTTTTAGTACCGTGCCCGAAGGGCTTGATGTTATGCTGACACCAGCCTTTTCTGCCGCATCATACACCATTTCAATATAATTATCAGGCAAGCCGTATGATGCAACCATACTGAGTTTCCCTGAATCCTCATCAACGAGCATTATTGTGCCAGAGTGGGCGCCAATTGTGTTACATGTGTTTTCCAGGATTTTCCCAAGAATTGCATTAAACTCAAGAGTAATATCTATTGATGCAATATCTGACAGTGCCTTGAGTTTTGGTTTGTCATCACCTGGCATTTTAATTAAAGCTCCGGGTTCTGGGGACAGGATACAGAAGGCTCACCCCTTAAGAAGTACATACATGTATTACAAGAAGTACATTCTGCAAAAGGCTGGTTATCCAGCGATTTTCTTACAAAGAACGGGTCGGCAAGCTGGGGTCTTGCTATTCCGGCAAGGTCGGTTTTTCCTTCCCGGATTATCTTATTTGCATATTGCAGGCTTCGGACATTTCCTGCACAAATAACAGGTACATCCACAACATCACGTATCGCCTTTGCAAGATGCACATGAACACCTTCGCCCATTTCCTTTGTCGGAGCCATGTGGTTCATTGATGCGTATGTTCCCGCAGCAACGCTGATTACATCAGCGCCAGCCTCAACTAACCGCGGTGCGAGCTTTTTCGTATCATCAAGTGTCAGTCCGTCCTCAACATACTCGTCAGCGCTTATGCGGCATGAAATCGGTAAATTACCGATTTTCCGCCTGACCTTCCCAATAGTTTCTGTAAAAAACAAGGTTTTATCAACACCGTATTTATCAGTGCGTTTATTCGAAAAAGGGGACAGGAAACTGCCAATCAGGTACCCGAATGCGCCGTGAAGTTCAATAAGTCCGGCTCCTGCTTTTTTCACCCTTTGTGCCCCGTCTGCAAAATCATCTTGTATCTTTTTTATGCCCGCATCATCAAGTTCCAGGGGCATTTCCTTCATGACAGGACACGGTATGGCTGACGGCGCAACAACAGGATGACCTGTCATTGCGGATACGGTCTGCCGTCCTGCATGGAGTAACTGGGCGGCGGGCACTGAACCGTTTTCCCTGATTACTGAAAAAAGCTTTTCCAGTCCTTCTATGTGTTTGTCACTTGTAACTTTCAGGACATTCGTGTTCGGTGAACCGTTATCCGAGACTGCGATAGCACCTATAATAATCAATCCTGAGCCGCCCTGCGCCAGTTTTTCGTACATCCTGAGCAAACGGTCTGTTACGAAACCGCCAGATGTTGCGTAATTTGTCTGGAAAGCCGGAAAAACGATACGGTTCGGTATTGTCACGCCTTTGATATGCAAAGGTTCAAGTATGTTATTTAAGTTCATTATTCCCTGAATCCCTCAGTTAAATTTTAAACAGGAGTAGAAATGATATTACTTTAATTTAAAGTTACTGATGGTTAAATTTTCCAGGATTTACAATAGTTTCATAGTTACAGGGAATAGTTATCCTGAAAATGATTCCCGATTGCAAGGACATAGCGAGATATATCCTGGAAAACTACACGAACAAGGTCGTAGAAATCGGTGTGGGAAGCAGACCTGAGGTTGCGCTGGCATTAAAAGAAGAACTTGATGTTGTTGTCACGGATATGCATGAGCAGGAGTATGCAGGAGTAAGGTTTTGCAGGGATGACGTGTTCGCGCCTGATATGGGAATATACAGGAATGCAACGCTTTTATATTCAATTCGTCCCCCGATAGACCTGCAACTTGCAATGGCAAAAATCGCGCGGGAAGTTGGCGCTGACCTTCTTATAAGACCGTTCGGGCATGAAAAGGCAGACCTGAAACACTTTTTCAAGAAAACCGAGCTTGTTAATTACGGCAGGGCAAGATTTTACCTGTACAGGTCATGACAGGGGAGTAACCCAATTCAATCCATGCTTCCAGGATTAAAAAACACTCCTGTAAGCACTGATATTTTATCAGGCAGCCCGAGGACAATAAGTGTATCACCTGCGTGGATTGTTTCATCCCCGTCAGGATTAGGTAACGTCTGTGAACCGCGCCGTATTGCCAGTACTGTCACGCCAAACTTTCTCCTTATATTCATCTCAGCAAGGGTTTTTCCTGCCATTGTTGATGTTTCTTCAACCTTCAGGGTATCAATTTCAATATCAGGCAGGTCAAGTTTAAAATCCTGTTTACCCTTTCCTTCTTTGGATAAACTGCGAAACATCTCGTAACCGTCAGCCTGCACTTCAGCTATGAACTTCTCGATTTCATCCCTTGGTATGAGGTATTTCTTCAAAACCCTTGCAAATATCTCAACCGATGTTTCAAACTCTTCAGGAATAACCTCGTTTGCACCAAGATTATACAGTGACTTCATTTCATTAATATAGCGCGTCCGTGCAATAATATGAAGTTTTGGCGTAAGTTTACGGGATACTGATGTAATCCGCCGTGTTGCAGCAGGGTCTGCAATAGTCATTACCAGCACCCTCGCATGCTGAATATTAACATGTTCGAGTACGGATTCCGAAGTGGCATCCCCGTAGTAAATACTCTCACCTTTTGATTTTTCCATACGTACCGTTTCAGGATTCATTTCAAGAATAGTGTATGGAATACCTGCGACTCTGGCGGCACGGGCTACGTTCCTTCCGTTTAGCCCGAAACCGATTATGATAAGATGGTCTTTTAACCGGATTTTTTTCGCAGCAATTCCCGGCATTGGATATAGTCCTGATACCAGTTTTTTGGGAAGGGGGAGCCTGAGGATATAACCTGCAAGTTTTGGGGCAGCGTTAATCATCAGGGGCGTGGATGCCATTGTCAGTATAGACACTGCAAGGAACAACTGGTATGTATCCCTTGATAAAATACCGTTTTCAATCCCGAACCCTGATAAGATAAAAGAGAATTCCCCGACCTGTGCAAGAGACAGTCCCACAATAATAGTTGTCCTTAAGGGATAACCGAGCAGGGTTGTTGAAAAACCTGTTATAGCCGATTTTAATACAATCACGCACAGGGCAATGATAATTATAAGAACAGGTTTCTGGAACAGGAAATTAATATCAAGAAGCATCCCGATTGAGACAAAAAACAGGCTCATGAATATATCACGAAAAGGCATGATATTACCCAGCGCCTGGTGGCTGTATTCTGATTCTGATATGATTAAACCTGCAAGGAAAGCGCCAAGGGCGAGGGAAAGACCAAAACGTTCGGTTAAAATGGCAATCGAGAAGCAGATGAAAAAAATGCTAAACAGGAACAGTTCACGGCTTCTTGTTCTTGCTATCTGGTATAACACCGCAGGAACAATCCATTGCGCACTTACGAACACAAGTACAATTATCCCGATACCTTTTGCAGCCATTATTAACAATGACCCCTCGAATCCTCCGTTTCCGGCAAGGAGTGGAGTGACCAGTATCATCGCTACTACAATAATATCCTGGAAAATAAGGATGCCAAGACTTGCCTTTCCCTGCGGGCTATCAATCTCAGCCCTTTCCTGGAGGAGTTTAAGAACAATGGCAGTACTGCTCAACGATATCAAAAACCCAATGAAAACCGCTTCGCCTGAGGAAAAACCTAACTGACTTGCAATGAAAAAGACAAATGCAATTGTAAGGATTACCTGAAGCGAGCCTCCGATAAGTACCAGTTTCCTGATATTCAGGAGTTCTTTAAGTGAAAACTCAACACCTATGGTAAAAAGTAAAAATATTATTCCTATTTCAGCTATGGTTTCCACTTGCTGGATACCGCTTATTATACCAAGACCATGAGGACCAGCGACCACTCCTGTCAGCAGGAACCCGACAATTACAGGTATCCGCAGCTGGTGGAAAATAAAAAGTATTGCTATGGATAAACCGAATATAATTATAAAATCGTTAAGCAGTGATCCATCCAATTTATCGCCTCTGTTTTTTATTGCCTTAAGAACATAAACCGTTAATTAACCCGAAATGCCCTCACCTGAGACTGGTATTTTTTATGCCGAATAATGTTTCATATAACCGCTTGATAATTGGTTTTGTGACGTTCTCTTGTGTCTCGTTTATGTTTGAAGAAACATTTGTTTCATTAATAACAGGATAGGATACATTTCGTGTCTGGTTTCGTGCAAGGTCAAGGGTAATCTCACCACGCCGTTCCGGTTTCCCGGAAAATATGCCTGTTATTTCGGTATGGTCTGTGGTTTTTTTCGTGACATTATCCATACCGTTGATATTTACAACATCAACTCCTCCAGGCATTACAATAGTAACAGGGCTTTCCGACTCTCCCATGAACCATATACTGGCTGCGTTCATGATACTGTTTTCAAACCTGTATGTTACATCGTACCTGTTCACGATAGTATCTGGAAGTGTTGTCTTACCGATAGTTTCGGTTGATAACAAAGCATCCACTTCAATGGCTTTAATTCCTTGCGAACTGTTATCTATCATTACATCGGGCTCGCTGTCAATGGCGTTTTTGAGGTTTTTCCGCATCGTTTTATCAGCAAGCAATAGCTCCCATGCATTTATGAAACTGTCGTTATTGCCAATATTTTCATCAATCCCGCTCCTGTATGCTATTGAGTCAGCACCCGTGAATGTCTCGCTGTAACTCCACGACATACCGTATTCCCCCACTGTAATGTTATTTACCCACTGGAATCCAGCACCTGCCATGTTTGCGGTGAGGGCTATTATTACAAGGGTTAAAACCCATTTTATTTGGTAATTACCTCGCATCCGTCCTCTGTAATAAAAACAGTATGTTCAGCCTGCGAAACCAGTCCGCCTGCAATTTCCTTGAGAATCGGGTATGGCTGGACGATTTGTGCTTTTACAAGCTGTAACAATGCAAAATCTATCCGGTCACCGAGCCATCTTTTGGCAAACGGCAGGGTCTTATATTTCTCAATATCCTTCAGCAGTTTCCTTGCAGAAGGGTGGCGCACAGGTCTTTCTGCTACGAGATGGTATATTTCTGCATTGCCTGCATCGTGTATTTTTCCCGCACCGTCGGTTGCGAACGGCTCGATGGCAATAATATCCCCTTCCTCAAGCACAACGCCGTGCGGAACCCTCTTATTCGGGATGGAAGGCGGAGCATGCTGGATATACTGCGCAAGACCGTGTCCTGTGAGATTGACTATGGGTTTGTACCCGAATGACGTTATAGCCTCCTCAATAACGCCTCCGATATCAGCGGTATTGACTCCGGCATGGATGAATTTGATTGCATTCTTAAGCGCTGTTTCTGAGGCTTTCACAAGTTCAGGGTGTCCTGAAAGGTCAACGGTTATTGCAGTGTCTGCGATATAGCCATCGATATGGACACCGATATCGAGTTTGACCATGTCATTGCCAAATACCGTTTTATCATCTATGGATGGTGTATAGTGGGCAGCTTCGTCATTTCGTGAAATGTTTACAGGAAATGCGGGTTCACCGCCTTTTTCGCGTATAAGGTTCTCGGCAAAGTCAGCAACAGATAGCAGGGTTTCCCCAAGTTTTACTTTCTTTACTGTTTCCTTTCGAACCTCTGACAGGATTTTACCTGCTGCAAAGTATTTCCCTATAATTTCCTCGACTTCCGTTTCGACTTCTTTGCTCTCGTTCATGTAATCACCAGTTTCTTTTCAAATGTAGTTAAATTCTTGCATCCGCTTTGTGTCACCACAACCACGTCCTCCAGCCTGACACCGCCGATGTGTTTGTAATAAAGACCCGGTTCAACAGTAACCACGCATCCAGCTTTTAACTCTTTTCCGTTTTCGCTAAGGCTTGGTCCTTCGTGGATGTCAAGCCCGACACCGTGCCCTGTTGAATGAATGAAACCTTCTGTAAACTCCCCGGTTTTTCCACGTGCGGTTTCGTATCCCCGCTCTTCAAGCACGTCACATACGATGCCGTGGAGCTCACTGCCGGTCAC
>PGYG01000061.1 GCA_002839545.1 Candidatus Methanoperedentaceae archaeon HGW-Methanoperedenaceae-1 | reverse complement strand
ATAGTATAACCAATATTACGGAGATGAGCATGTGAAAATGAGGGATACTACACAGCATATTCTGAAAGTCGGCATGCTCATTGTCTTTCTATTCCTGGCTGGTATTATCCTGGAAGAGTTTTTAACTATAGTAAGCGACGAAGTTATTGAAACAGTGGCAGAATTATTTACAGTCTTCGTATCATTTTCCATTTTCGGCATGACATGGTTTAGTTATCCGAAAAGTAAAGACAGGCATGCTCTTTTCCTGGGTGCTGTTTTCTTTGTTGTAGGGGCTCTTGACCTTTTCCACACTTTATCCTATCCGTTCATGCCAGAGTTCATAACTGCGAATTCATCACACAAAGCAGGTGTTTTCTGGAACATTGCGCGTTCGCTCTCAGCCCCGTTATTCCTGGTAAGCGCGTATATTTACAAAGACAGTTTCCCTTCCATAATCAACAGGAAAATACTCTCCGTCTCGGCTGGTTTAATTCTTGCCGTATCATTTATAGCAGGCATATTTTACAACAATTTCCTTCCTGCAACCCATGGTTCCATTGAAGGGTTCAATACCCTGAAAATAATACAGTTATCCCTGACTTTGCTTATTGTTTTATACGCAGCTTACCTTTACTCAAAAAGAGCATCCGACATAAAATATGAAATGTTCCTTGTTTACGGGTTTGTTATTGTTGTATTCAGTGACATTGTATATTTTACGTATGAATTATCGGGACACCTTCTCAAGGTTGCGGGTTTCTTTTTCATTCATCTTGCCCTTTACAGGTCTTCTGTAGATGCGCCTTATGAAAAATTAATCCTTGCAGAGGATAAGCTCAGGTTTGCGGCTGAAGACAAATACCGCAATATCGTAGATAATGCCAGCGATGCGATTATAACAACAAACCTTGAGAGGAAAATAACTTCATGGAATCCAGCTTCTGAAAAAATATTCGGGTGGAAAGCCGAGGAAGTAATGGGAAAAGACATGTGTAAGTTAGTAGTGCCTGAGAGGCTGTATGAATTCAAAACACAGGTTTTTGAAGATGCAATTTCAGGCAAAAATACATTTACTGGTGTTGAAACAGTGTGTCTGCGCAAAGACGGCAGGGAACTGGATACGGGGTTCACCATCTCTGCCCTGCGGGATATTAATAAAAAATTAACAGGAATTTCAATTATAATCCGTGATATTACGGAAAGAAAAGAGCATGAAAAAAGTCTCAGGAGCTCAAGGGATTTTATAAAAACCGTACTTGACAGCATGAATGATGAAGTATCCATCATTGACGTGCGCAATTTCAGGATAATTGACGTAAATAAGGTTTTCCTGGATGATTACGGGTTAACGAAAGAAGACGTGCTCGGAAAAACCTGTTATGAGATTACCCATAAACGAAACACGCCCTGTATTGCACCTGATGATACCTGCCCGCTTATGCAGACAAAGGAGACAGGCAAGTACGCAGTAGAAGAGCATGTGCACTGGATTGATGGGGAGAAGCAATATGTGGAAAACTCAACCTCTCCCATCCTCGATGAAAATGGAAATATTGTGCAGGTTGTCCATGTTTCAAGGGACATCACAGAGCGCAAGCGTGTTGAAAAAGCATTGATGGAAAGTGAAGAAAGGTTTTTTTCAATGGCGCAGACTGCTGTTGATGCCATTATAATTTCAGACGAATCCGGAAACATCCTGTTATGGAATAACGGCGCATCAAATATTTTCCAGTACACAGAAGAAGAGATACGCGGCAAACCAATAACCACCATCATGCCTGAACGATACAGGGATGCGCACAGGCAGGGGATGGAACGTATTGTAAAAGGTGGAGAGTCTAAGTATCTTGGGAAAAACATCCAGTTACATGGTCTTAAAAAAGACGGCAGCGAGTTCCCTGTAGAGTTTTCAGTCACAAGCTGGAAAGCAGGGGATGAGATGTTTTTTGGCGGGATAATCCACGACATCACAGAGCGCGTGAATGCTCAAAAAGCGTTAACGGAAAGCGAGGAAAAGTTCAGGACAATGGTTGAGCACTCAAACGACATGATATGGACGATGGATAAAGAGGGAAATTTTATTTATTTCAATAAAATAGCAGAGGAAGTAACCGGCTATAAACTTAAAGACTGGGCAGGTAAGAGTTTTGCGCCTTTAATCCATCCAGATGACCTGTCAAATGTTGCAGATATTTTTAAAGAAGTGCTCAATGGAATGTCCATGCAATACGAAGTCAGGATATACGGAAAGAACGGGGATGAGGTTACCCTGTCTGTGAACACTGCACCTATCAAGGAGGAAGGGACGGTCACAGGCACAGTCAGTTTCGGGCGGGACATTACACGACTTAAGAAAATGGAAGAACTGTATATTGAAAACAGGAGCCTTTTATTATCTGAAAAAACCAAATCGGAATTCCTTGCCATCATGAGCCACGAGTTAAGAACGCCGTTGAATGCTTCGATTGGTTTTTCAGAACTTTTGAAGATGGGGAGGGTTGGGAAATTAAACGATGAGCAGGACAAATACATTGATAAGGTAATTAAAACCAACAAACATCTTCTCAGCATCATAAACGGTATTCTTGACCTGACGAAGCTGGAAGCTGATAAAGTGGCGCTTGAGATTGAAAATATATCTGTTCCAAATTTTATTGACCAGGCGGTTAACTTATTTGAAGTAACTGCAAAAGAACGAAACGTAAGTTTCAATAAAATATACGACCCGGCTCTTGTGTGGGTTGACGGGGATAAAGTAAAACTCAGGCAGATACTGTTTAATTTAATAAACAATGCTATTAAATTTAGCAAGGAGGGCGGAGGGGTTGTTACCATAACCACCGAAAAAGAAGGTGATTTTGCAGTTATTTCTGTTGCTGATGAAGGGATAGGGATAGAAGAGGATAATATAGGAAAACTCTTCCAGGAATTCCGCCAGCTTGATACGGGTTACTCACGGAAATACGGCGGTACCGGACTTGGGCTTGCAATTACAAAAAAACTTGTCGAACTGCACAGGGGCAGCATATCTGTTAAGAGTACATTCGGCAAAGGCAGCACCTTTACGTTTACCATACCGCTGGAACAAAAAAACAAGACTGGCAAGGGAATTTAAGCAATTTCCCTTGATGTGTCCATTATCACTCCTTTTTCAACCTTAAACCTGAGGATAGTCCCGCGTATCGGTCTGTCCCTCGCTTTTGGTATAGTAAGTTCTGTTATTATCCTGTCCGGTTTTTTCACTGAGGATATATCTAAAACAACATCACAGCGGTTGATAACTTCGTTCTCGATTGACGGGCGCGGTTCATCTTTTATGCCGAAAATAAAACCAAGTCCGCCGGTTTTTTTTGCTGTGTTATATAAAACGTCTATCAATTCCTGTATTAAAACCCTCTTAACTTCAAGGTAATAAAAGAACGTAATATTATCAATAACCAGGTTAACATCTTTTTCTTTTATGGCTCCAAGTTGTTTCTCCACAAAATCAAGAATCATATAATCCCTGGCACCCATACCGTGGTCATGAATTGTATGTTCTATTTCATAATATTCCTTATGGGCATCGATGAACGTAAGCAGGCTTGTGTCAAATCCCAAATTATCTATATTTTCTTTGATATATTCGGGTTTGCGGTCGGTATTTAAGTAATATGTTTTCCTGTTCTGGATAAAATAATATAAAAAAACCTCAGCGGCAGACATGGAATCTGCGATAACGTATATCAATGAACCTTTTTTAAGCCCGCCCCCGAGTTCATTGTCAATTACAGGAAATCCACATGAAATTAAGTTTTCAGCCATTCTCTCCCAACTACATGAAAAATAACCCGCGTGGTTAAATAAATTTCCATATACATGCTGTATAAAATTTTTTACGTGCCAGACACTGAAATGATAAATAGAAAGATAAATAAAGAAACAATGGCTTATAAGAAATGGGGTTAAAATGTCAGAAGCTCTAATCAGCGTAATAATTTCACTTTTTACCATAATCCTGTATATAGGACTTGCCGGTTATGTTCTTAAAAAAAACCCGCATGAACGCACCAACCAGATTTTTGTCCTGCTGATGCTTTCTTTTATTATCTGGTCAGTGGCGACAAACAGCATAGGATTGACTGCTGATAATACGCCTCTTAGTGAAATGCTCCTGTACATGAAACTGCATTTTAGCGGCGTAGTTATCGGTCTCACATTGTTTGTTTTATTTGCACTTTCACTCACAGGAGAAAAAAAGTTTTTACAAAATCCTCTCACTTACATGATACTCCTGCCATCGTTATACCTGCTGACCCTGATTTGGGCTGCCAGCATATCGGATATGGAACTTAGCGTTTTTAAAATCTCCCAGAGCAAGCAGGATTTCTTCCTTTATTCCGCTATATTCGGAATCGCAGGAGTGTATCTGCTGTTGAAGCACTACGCAGGAAGCAGGTACATGCAGCAGGAGCAGGCAAAAATAATATCAACTGGAGCTATGCTGTCGATACTGGTGGCAGTGGCTGCCAATATAATTTTGCCCATGTATTATGGGATATATTTCCTCCCGCTCTCAACACTTGCCCCTGCGCTGATGGGTGTGTTTTTTTCTTATGCAGTCTACCAGTACGGACTTTTTGTAACGCCGGTTCCTGAAATTTCTGTTACTTCTTTTTGCGGTATAGACTGCACTTTATGCCAGGAATACTTAAGCAAGCACTGTTACGGATGCAGGTTCAACGCCGAGAAATACAAAAACTGCGGGATATACGCATGCCTTAAAGAGAAAGGGTACCGGGACTGCGGTGACTGTAATGAAATAGCCGCATGCCTTAAGCGAAAGGATATATCAGGGCACTGCTTTGTGCAGTTACCTGCTGCAAATGAAAAACCAAAACCGGATTTTAGCGGTACGCATTATCTCGGACATGATAAAGGATTTGACCTTTTTATTGAAACCCTCAAGACAGGTGCATACGGTTTTGTTGTATCTACCACAAACCCGCAAGAAATAAGGGAAAAACATGGTCTTTTAACAACGCCAATATCATGGATTTCAAATGATGGGTTTGATAACGGCGTTAAATTTGACGACCTGAAGCGCCTGAGCGCAATGACTATCAACTTCATGAAACGGGCGGATAATGCAGTGGTTTTGCTTGATGGAATCGACACCCTCATTTCGAAAAACGGCTTCGGTAAGGTGCAGCCTGTTGTCCAGGTGATTAGCAGCGCGGCGCAGGCAACGAATAGCGCGCTCATAATCTCCACGAATATGGATAAAGAAGAACTTAGCAGGCTTAAACCGTTATATTTCTCAAAGAAGAATTCGAAATCCGGCAGAACCTGAGTAAAGGCGGGAACATGAAGAAAATTATCCAGAGGACGCTTACAGGGGAAGAAGCATCTCTATTCCAGAAGGTTGAACCGTTAACTGTCACTGAGCTTATCTGGCTGCCGATAGTTTACATTTATAGCAAAATTACATTACAGAGAGCGCTTTACTTATCAGCCTTTTCTACATATGGCATAGGTGATGGCGTAACTGCCGCTTATATGATGGACAATATAGGTGTAATGCGGGAAGCAAACCCGCTTGCCAGGATGATGTACATGTCAAATGGCAAACAGGGTATAATATCATTAAAATTATGGTTCGCCCTTGTGATTCTATTCATTGTATGGGTTGCTTCGAGAAAAACAGGCATCTACTGGACAATCAACGGTTTTTTATTCGCGCTTACAATGGGGGGCGCAATGGCGATGCGCGCAAACGTGATGGCAACTTTAGGAATGGCGCCGCCGTCTCCTGGCTCTATAATAATGACATTCCTGTTCATGGTGGTTTTATTAGTAATGATAGGCGACGTTGTGGATAAACTCCATACCGGCAGAAAAAACCACGCACACTGAAAAGCAGGAGACTATTTCTACTGCTGTTTCAATATAACTATGCCGTTTGAGGTAATTTCAAACCTTAGCGGGTCATTTGGAATCTTCGTGTTCCTGATTTTCAGGATGTCCAGCACCCTTTCCCTTGAGCCTGTGTAGGGATTTTCTTTCATCTGGGTTTTCATCACGCCATAAACCGAGTATGCGGCAATGCCCCCCATACGCTCATCAGAAGCGGAATCCATTACCACAACAGCAGTCACGTTCCTTTTTGCCATACCGTGAATTAATGTATCAAACTGCGCCCTGAACTCGTTAGGGGACATGTTGAGAGTAAAAACCCCTATATTGTCTATCAAAACGACTTCTGCCTTTTTCGGTATCCTGTCAAGCAAACCTACTATGTTGGACTGAAGTTCGTCTATCTCTGATACCCCGAAATCTAAAATATCTTTCATGTACTCTGTGCGCTCATCATATACCCGGTCTATAATAAGGCTCTCCTGTTTATGGTATTTTGAAAGCGGCATACCGAGGGAAGCTGCTTGTTCCATCAAATCCTCAGGGTTTTCTTCTGTTGCTATCATGGCGCATTTTTTACCGTCCACACAGCTCTGGTGTAGGAAATGCAGCCCAAGGATGGTCTTTCCTGAACCCGTAGTTCCTGTCAGCATCATAGTCCTGCTGTGCGGAAACCCCCCTCCAATCATTCCGTCTAAGTCTGCTATGCCTGTGTTTAATCTTTCCATTAAAATCCCCCTTTAACATATTAATAATACACACAATTCTTTAAATAAATTCCGACTGGTGTTTAATCACTTGTTTATTATCACTTCCACGGTGCAGTTTCCATCTCCGCCTGCTATGGTTTTTGTAATGTTAACAGTTACATCTTTAAATATCCGTATGCTTATCCTTGAAACAATTGCACGTGTGAGCATGCACAGGACAGGGTTTATCCCCCCGTATTCACCCCACGGGCATTTTTTATTTATAACAGTATAGCCTGCCTCATTTACTTTGTCGGTCGAGAAACAGCCCCCAAGCCTGTTCATTAAGCCGCATGTAGCTTCAGCGGCTTTTCCTGTTGTCGTTGGAAGCTCTTTAATGTACTTCTGCCATACAACGAGTTCGACCTGCTTGCTCATTCCGCGCATAACCTCGTTTTTTTTATCAGGAGGAATGAGCTGGAGCAGTAAGGGGAGGATATTTGCCATTATGGTTTTGAAATCGTTTTGTGCCTCTATCCTCTCCTTGCTTTTTATTAGTTCGTCGTACAGGTATTTTGTTTTAAGAAGCGACTTTACCCTTGTCACAAGTTCTGAACTGTTAATGGGCTTTGTGAGAAAATCATCTGCTCCTGCCTCGATTGCTTTTATTTTGTCTTCGAGTTCTGACAGGGCTGTAATCATAACAACAGGAGTGAATTGTGTAGTATTATGCTGCTTGATTTTTTTACAGACCTCAAAACCTGTAATTCCAGGCATCATTATATCCAGTAATACGATGTCCGGTTTTTCGGTTTTTATTTTTTCAAGCGCTTCCTTCCCGCTGTAAGTTTTAATGATGTCGTACTCGTCCTCAAGAAGGACTGAAATCAGTTCTACATTCATCGGTTCGTCATCTACGACAAGAACTTTATACCTGTGATTGTTTTCAGTCATTGCAAATAACCTGTTAGTATTATTTTTTTGATTTCAACTACTTACAGTGGGATTTTTACTGCATTTCCGGCAGGTTTTCCCCTGTTTTCCCCATATCAGGTATTATTTTTAGTTATATTAAAAGATTTCCTTCAAGTTGTCTAAAAACACACTCAAAAAAACAGCGGGAAAAACGAAATAATATCAGTACTTTGCACCTGCAATAAAAGTTGTAGCAGTAAGTATTTTTCATTTCGGTGAGTACACGGTCAGGGATGTGAAGGAGTATTTGAGGGAAATGGCGTTCCGGAGCAGGTTTAGGGAGTTTACTTTACAGTTATTGAATGTTTAATATCATCCATATATCGTTTATAGACTACAAAATATCGTAAATTTGTCGAGTATAAACGATAAGTTTCAGGGCACCACTTCTTTTGGGGTGACAACTGGAATATCTGTCCGTCCCTCAAAATGTTTCACGTTCCATGTCACAAATCCGGAACAATTATGCTCTTCGGCTACGTTCAGTATCGTGGCATCCATAAAATTCATTTTCAAGCTGATTTTCCCGAATGTTTTGTCGAACAGCTGCTCAACGAAGGCATCGGCAGATTCGTATGCCGTGGAGGGAAAAAGTATTTTTGTGTCATATACTTCATGGAATCCTTTTAGCAGCTTTTTCAATTCTGATGTGTTCAAATTAAAGGACGCTATACCAAGAAGTTCAAACAAATTGTATATCGATGTGCACTTACCCTTTATATCACTGTCCAGAAACGCTTTTGTTATATCGTATCTTTCATCATTCTGGAAGAGTTTTTCAATCACAAAAACATCCGTATCGATGAAAATCATTGTCTTCCCCTGAGTTCTGCCATAATACTTTCGGCGCTTGTCCCGTACCGTTTTTTCCACTCTTTTCCTGACCTGATTTTTTCCCAGATGGCATTCAGTTCTTTTGCAGAGTAACCGGTCCCTGCCATGCAGTTCTTCCCTTATGAACTGAGCTACATCGCTTTCGGTTTGTTTCATTCCTACAAAGTGGCGCACTGCATCAATGATGACCTCGCTTTTGTTTTTGTAAAAGCCTTTTTTAACAAGTTCTTCGACATTCCTGGTTATTGCAGATGGCATCCGCACTTGTACTACATTACTTGTCATACAATTTATGTATGCGTTTGTAGTACAAATAAATAACGATAGAAAAAGATAAACTTTGAGAGAATACTTCTTTTAATATGGGATGCGAAGGAGTACCTGCGGGAGATGGGCATTCCGATGTGGGTTGATAGATGTATTAATTAGGTCGTTGCCCTAATATTCTTCTTTGTTCTATCGATGTTTTTAATTCTTTTGTTTCAAGTCGTAATTTAAGGACAATTTCATCAGTTGTCAATAATTCCTGTTTATTAAGTGCCATATCTTTTAACTGATATCTTTTATTTTGTACTTCATCAGCACCCACTATTACTGCAAATGTTTTATCAAGTTCGATATTATCCTTATTGCCGTATATTTTCCCAACCTGTTCATATCTCGAATTGTCAATTGAATTAACATGCGTAAGTTGTGCTTTGAATTTACGCCCCACCAAATCCGAATAAACAATAATATTCTCTTCTTTTAATTCATCCCTCATTTTTTTGGCAATAGTTATCGCTTCTTTTTTCGTATCATCAAAGCAAATAACAGAGACTCGTATTTTCGGCTGGTATTTTACCTCGCACACTTCCATAATCCTGTCAAACCCGAGTGCATATCCGGTTGAAGGCATATCCTCTCCCCCGAACAGTTTAGCAAGCCTGTACGAGCCGCCGCCGCACACCTGGTTCTGCGCCCCAAGTCCCTCGCAGTATATCTCAAACACCATGCCGGTATAATAATCAAGTCCCCTCGCAATCCCTAGGTCAACCTGGTACTCAAGCCCGTACACGTTAAGCAGGTCAAGCAATGCCTCAAACTGTCCAAGCTCCTCAATGTCACCTACAAGTTCCCGTGCCTCATGGACTGCGTTAACACCCCGAAGACCAATAAGTCGGAACAACCTGCCCCGCATCTCATCTGG
>PGYG01000060.1 GCA_002839545.1 Candidatus Methanoperedentaceae archaeon HGW-Methanoperedenaceae-1 | reverse complement strand
TGCAGACGGTTCTGACAGCCTCGGGGATGTCGGGCTTCCGGGACAGGCTATAATCACATCCGACTTTTCAATAAGGGGTTTGTGGATATGCCCGAATACCAACAAGTCTGCGCCCATCTCTTTTGCCATGTACCGCGCGCCTGTTGTGTCCTGTATTGAGAGCGCTGCCTCGTGCACAATCCCTATCCTCACACCATCTGCGTCTATTACTTTCCTTTGCGGAAGCTTTTGTATAAGGGTAAAATCGTCCATGTTCCCGTGTACTGCCTCAAGTCTTGAAATACTTCGAAGCTCTTCATAAGCTCTTTCTGAAACAAAATCCCCTGCATGGATGATAATATCAGCTTCCCTGAGCAGCGAAAGTAAGTCATCCTGCAATGTCCCGAATATCGAGCCTTTGATATGCGTGTCCGAGATGGCTATTATTTTCATGCGTATCCGTAATCCATGTAATCCAGTTATTCCCGGAATTCCCTTAATTCTTCCCCTAAATCTTCCATGTTAGGTAATCGTAACCCACCAATAAATAGTTAGTGACAGTTAAGTGTTATATTTGATGCAGGACTTACATGGTGCAGGTGATAATATGGCAGGCGCAATTAATGTTGAAATTACTAAAGCCAGGGATTTCAGGCAGGTATATGCTATCGGCGCAACCGGAGGGCACACGCCTTATGATTTCCGCATGTCTTTCTATAACGATTCCCCGAAAAGTTTTGGGAACGGACAGGAGCTGCAGAAAATGGAGCGGATAATAGAAACCGAGGTTATACTTTCACCGGCTGCTGCAAAGGAGCTGGCAAACTGGCTGATGTCCCATGTGAACGATTATGAGAAAATGTTCGGGAGTATAACACAAACCACCCAGGCAGAAGACCCGAAGAAGAAGAAGAGCGGGACTAACTCACCGATTCAGGGATATATGTAGCTTCAGTGACGGAACCTCGAACGGGCATCCCTTGTAACATGCTCTTTTTCAAGTTTCAGGCGGGTTTCCTTAAATAATTCCCTGATGCGGGTTTCGTCGCACAATGGGTCGTCCTGGGCGCATTCCCCGCTTTCCCTGCATTGCCCTGCAAGCCTGAGCGCCTTTGCTTCAAGTTCGGGCAGGGTTTTAGTGTAGGTTTTTTCAAGCCATCTGTGGTCTTTTGAAAGGATGCCCACGAACAGGGAGGGGAGGATTTGTTTTTCTATTGCTTCGAGTCTTTTCTTTGCACTAACCATTTCCATTAATGTAATGTTGGTTTATTGGGTATAAAAGGTAAGCATTGGAACTGTACCCACAAAATAAGACGGCGAATATAAATATACATTAAGAGTATTTATTGATTTAAAACAAAATAAAGGTGGCTTAGAAATTAAGTATTATAAAAACGATGAACGATCTACTGACTAAAATGCCTCGGAAACAACTCCTTGTGGACATTGAACCGTCTGTCTTGAATTGGCTTGTTGAAAGCTCGGGATGGACAAAAGAAGAAATAGCCAAAAGGCTCAAATCGAGTCCGAAAACCGTTGAGAAATTCCTTTCAGGAGAGAAAAAACCGACTTACAGGCAATTGGAAGAACTTGCAGCCATCTTTAAAAGACCAGTTGCTTCTTTTTTATTATCAAAACCAGTAACAGAAAAACCTCATCCTGAGGATTATAGGATGCTTCCAAACAAAGTCAATCAATTTGATAAAAAGACAATTCTCGTTATGCGAAAAGCAAGGAAGCTTCAGGAATTAAGCAAGGAACTATCCGCAAATGTTGCTTATGAAACAAAACCAAAAGTCCAAAAAGTAAAACCCTCAGAAGACTCTGAAAAAGTAGCACAAAAATACAGGGAATTATTCGGGCTTACTGAAGAAAAGCAACGAAAATTCAAGACCCCTTACCAATTATTCAACTATATTAGAGACATATTAGAAGAAGAAAATATCTTTTTATTCCAGTTTTCAATGCCTGTTGAAGACGCAAGAGGGTTTGTTTTTGCTGATGAAATCCCAAATATAATTGTTGTAAATACTAAAGATACTATTGAAGCAAGAGTCTTTTCTTTAATGCATGAATTTGCCCACATACTTCTTGGTGAATCAGTAATTGACTTACCGGATGCGACATCAACGTACAAAAATAATGTGGAAAAATGGTGCAACGAATTTGCATCAGCATTCTTACTGCCAAAAGAGATTGCAAAGGCAAGATTTGAAGAAAATATATCAGTTCTTACTCAAAAGGCAACACTAAAAACATTGTCAAACAGGTACAAGGTCAGTAAGGCAATGCTGCTTCTAAATATGTTAAAACTCAACTACATTCAAAAAAGTGATTATGAAGCTATTTTGGGACATTACAAAGCAGAGGGCAAGCCAAAGAAAGGAAAGGAGGGCAAGAAAGGAGGGGGCATCCCCTCTGAAGTCAGGTGCCTTTCAGAAGTAGGCAATAAATTCGTTTCATTAGTCGCAAATAATTATGATAAAAATTACATCACTTACACTGATGCATTAAGCTACTTATCAATCAAATCGAAGAGTTTTGACAGGGTACTCTCAAAGGCGATAAAATGACGGCTAATGTTTACGTCATAGATAGTTCATCACTAATAGAGCTAAATAAGCACAACGCAATGGATGTTTTTGTCAGTGTATGGAATAATATCAGCCAGTTAATTAAAAATGACCGCCTTGTAGCCCCGAAAGAAGTGTTTAATGAAATAAAGAATTATGATGATAACCTTACAAATTGGGCTAAAAAACAAAATAAACTGTTTAAACTCCCAACTGCAAGGCAAATTGAGATTGTACAAGAAATTCTAAAGGAGTATCCTGCCTTAATTGATGTTACTGCGAAGCATTCTGCAGACCCCTGGGTTATAGCTCTTGCTATGGAAATGTCTTCAAATCCTCAAAAAACACTTTTTAAAATCAAAAGAATTGTTGTAACTGAAGAGAAATTAAGAGGGAATAAGGTTAAAATCCCTTTTGTTTGTAATCAAAAATCGATCGAATCAATAGACATCGTAGAAATGTTTAGAACAGAAGGATGGAAGTTCTAGAGCATTATAAAGAAAAAATCTTATTTTAATCTTCGCTTCTTAACATCTAAAGTGTGAATGGGACAAAATGCAAGCATTATCGATAGGTTTAATAACAATTGTCCACTACAGAGGGGACTAATGGGCTCGTGGTCTAGCCGGTTATGACGTCGCCTTGACATGGCGGAGGTCCTGAGTTCGAATCTCAGCGGGCCCACTGTTTTTTAATGTGATTTACTCATGATAGTCATGAAAAGAAATCTTATTATAATCGAACCCTATACACATGGAATCATCCAAACATATATAACCGATAAAAAAACTAACAAAGGCTTCCTGAGGAAACGATGCATTTAATCATAACAGAGAAACATGACGCAGCCAAAAGGATAGCAGCAATACTATCTGAAAAAAAGCCAAAAAAAGAACGCGTCAGCGGGGTTGATACCTACGAATTTGACGGGAAGATTGTCATGGGTCTCTCCGGTCACATCGTTGAAGTGGACTTCCCGAAAGAACACAACAACTGGCAGAAAACAGACATTCGTGACCTTATCCACGCAAAAGTGGAAACAAATCCCACACATAAAAACATCGTAACAGCGCTTCGCAAACTCGGCAAAGAAGCAGACAAGCTCACCATAGCAACTGACTACGACAGGGAAGGCGAACTCATAGGCGTCGAAGCCCTTAACATTATCAAAAAAGTAAATCCTGATGTTCCGGCAGACAGGGTGCATTACAGCACAATCACAAAAATAGACATTATAAAAGCCTTTTCAAACCCCACAAAAGTCGATTTCAACCTTGCAGCAGCCGGAGAATCAAGACAGGTCATTGACCTTATTTGGGGCGCAGCACTAACACGTTTTGTTTCCCTGAGCGCAGGACGGCTCGGTAAAATGTTCCTCTCTGTGGGGCGTGTACAGTCCCCCACACTTGCATTAATAGTTAACAGGGAAAAAGAGCGCGATGTTTTCATATCGATTCCTTACTGGGAACTCTTTGCAACACTGGTAAACGGCGGGGAATTTACAGCCCAGCACGTAAAAGGACGTTTCAAGGATGAAGCGGAAGCCAAAAAAACAAAAGCAAAACTTGGTGACACAGGCACTGTAAAAACCGTAAAGCGCGGGACAAGGTCAGAGCGCGCGCCAACACCATTTAACACCACAGAATTCCTGAGGGCTGCAAGCGCCATCGGAATAACCGCCTCCAATGCTATGCGGATAGCAGAAAGCCTTTACATAAACGGTTTCATCTCTTATCCCCGTACCGATAACACCGTGTATCCCGCAAGCCTTGATGCAAAAGGAATAATCAGCTCATTACTGGGCACGGAATTCCACAAAGAAGCTGAAAAACTGCTTAAAGGAAAACTCACGCCCACAAGGGGCAAAAAGGAAACAACAGACCATCCTCCCATACACCCCGCATCCCCTGTAAGAAGAAGCGAGTTAAAGGACGACCAGTGGAAGATATATGAGCTGGTTGTGCGCAGGTTTTTTGCCACGTTTGCGGAACCGACACAGTGGGAAACCATGGCAGTTACAGTGGATATAAGCGGCGAGGATTTCAGGGCAAACGGTGCAAGGCTCATAGACGAGGGATGGCGGTATTACTACTCATACAACAAACCAGAGGACAGGCTTTTGCCTGAACTGCGGGAAGGACAAGGACTTAACGTGAAAGAAGTGGAGCTTCTCGCTAAGGAAACACAGCCGCCGTCAAGGTACGGGCAGGGGCACTTAATCAAGATTATGGAAGACCTTGGGCTTGGGACAAAATCAACCCGCCATGAAACAATAGCGAAACTTTTCAGCAGGGCGTATGTTCACGGCAACCCGATACAGCCCACAAAAACAGCTTATGCAGTTATAGAAACGCTTGAAAAGTATGCAAGCACAATCACGAAACCCGAGATGACAAGCAGACTTGAGCAGGATATGGATAAGATAGCAGAAGGCTCAATCACTGAGGATTACGTGGTTAATGAATCAAGGGAGATGCTTGACGGCGTATTTGAAGACCTGTCAAAAAACCAGGAAGGTATTACCGACTCCCTGAGGGCAGGACTGCGCGAAGACCGTATTATCGGCTCGTGCCAGAAGTGTTCGTCTGACCTGATAATACGCAAGTCAAAAAAAGGTTCAAGGTTTATCGGCTGCTCAGGTTACCCTGACTGTGAGTTTTCCCTCCCGCTTCCACCGAAGGGACAGATTGTAGTCACAGATAAGCTATGTGAGGAACACGGGCTTTACCGTATCAAGATAATTAATAAGGGAAAACGTCCCTGGGATATTGGCTGTCCACACTGCAACTTTATCGAGTGGCAGAAGAAACTTGAAGAGGGAGCGGTCGAGAATAAAAAAGAGCCTGGTAAAAAAGCAAAAAAATAGGCTTATAGTGCCTGCTTTGCCTTTATGATGATACGAAATGTTTCTCCTTCGTTTTCCATACTCACGATTTCATGTTTGTGGAATTTACTCCATTTCGGAATGGTTTCCTTTGCGGTCAGGTCATCTGCAATAATCTCGACTTCTTCTCCGGGTTTCATTTCCGATATTTTGCGTTTTGCGTAAAAAAGCGGTAAAGGACATACTTTGCCCCTTACGTCTAGTTTTTCCATGTAGTTTCAATAGTTTTTTATGATATTTCAATCTTGCTAATATCGTGTGAAATGCATCGGAAAGTTTACGAAACAGATATTAACCAGAACGTGAATGTATAATATGGGAACATATTATGAAAGGGGGAAAAATATCCGATATATTCAACAATATCCTTCTTGACCTCAAGAACACTGAGGGAGTGCGAATGCTCGAACTTGCAGGGAGGGATGGTTTCTTGATAGGCAGTGGGTATGAGAATGACGATTCCGAGACACTAACCCTAATGTCCGCAGCGATGTTAAAGGCAGCAGAAAACATCACATCCAAATTAGAACACGAACTCCCCAACCGCGTGATAGTGGATTATAACGGGGGAAAGATTATTGCGGTTAATGCAGGACAAAAGGCACTGATTTCTGTGCTTGCTGCAAAGGATGCCGCTCTTGAACCAATCCTCAGCGAGCTTGAGCGTACCGCAGGAAAGATTAAGGAAATTATCTAACAGCACGCTGGCATTTGCCTGTTTTTTTCATGTAAACAGGTTACGGAACTGACGGTTTAAAGGATAAGAGTTAAATCCAGTGCGAATGTATTGAAAACCATGTCCGTATCACTTGCCCTTGCAGGAAAGCCCAACTGCGGGAAATCTACGTTTTTTAAAGCTGTTACAATGGCAGATGTCGAGATTGCGAATTACCCATTCACAACCATTGATGCCAACCACGGCGTGGCGTACGTAAGAACACCGTGCCCGTGCAGGGAATTAAAACTGGAGTGCGGGGAATGCAGGGACGGTGTAAGGTTCGTCCCGATTGAGATGATAGACGTTGCAGGTCTTGTTCCTGATGCGCATAAGGGGCGCGGGCTAGGGAATGCGTTTCTTGACAACATGAGGCAAGCCAGGGCGATAATCCATGTAATTGATGCTTCAGGAGGGACTGATATTGAAGGCACCCCTGTTGATATTGGTACTCATGACCCGCTTGATGATATTGAATTTTTGGAACACGAGATAACGATGTGGATTTTCGGCATCCTGAAACGCAACTGGGAACGGCTTGCAAGGAAAGTCCAGTCTGACGGGTCAAAACTTGAGACAACGGTTGCGACCCAGCTTGAGGGTGCGGGTGTTACCGAGGCGCATGTGAAAACTGCGCTCTTGAAACTGAAACTGCCGCATGATAAACCTGCTTCGTGGACTGATGAGCAGATGATTGAACTTTCCGACCTTCTGCGGGAACAGAGCAAGCCGCTAATAATTGCTGCGAACAAGATTGATATTGCGCCGCCAGGGAATATCACTAAACTAAAAGCGTTGGGCGCAGTTCCGGTAAGCGCTGCATCCGAGGGTGCGCTTCGTCTTGCAGATAAAAGCGGCGCAATAAAGTACATTCCCGGGGATGATGATTTTAAGGAATCGTCAGGGCTTAATGAGGCGCAGAAGAAGGCGCTTTCAAAACTGCGCGCATTATTAAAGGAAAACGGCGGTACAGGTGTCCAAAAGTGTGTTAATGAAGCTGTTTTCGGTCTTCTTGACCTGATTGTTGTTTATCCTGTTGAGGACGAGAACAAGTTCACGGACAAGAACGGGCGGGTGCTTCCTGATGCGTTTTTGCTGAAAAACGGCAGTACTCCTAAAGACCTTGCATTTATGGTGCATACAGATATCGGGAAAGGTTTCCTGTATGCGGTTGATGCGCGCACCAAGATGAGGATGGGAGAGAAGCACGGGTTAAAGAACGGGGATATTGTTAAGATTGTGGCTGTGAAGTGAATAGTTAAGATTTTGTATTTGCAAAGATTTTTTTCAAATCATCAATGCCAAGAAGTAACATATTTTCGGTATTTGCATAGTCAATTGCGGTTTTTGTAAATCCTGATTTTGATATTACTACGTAATATTCCGTCCTTTTATTATTGAACCAATCAACAAACTTCGCTTTTTCTTTAAGTTGTTTCAGGACATCAGGACTCGTTTTCGCAGATTGCCATTTACATTCACATAAACAAATCTCCTTTGTTTCCTCATTCATGGCAATAATGTCAATTTCACGGTTTTTATGCCACCAACCTCCTATTTTCTTAAACCTGAACGGAAGTGCTCCCTGTTTGTTCATCTCTATAAGTGCTTCCTTGCAGATTTTTTCGAATTTTCTTCCGATAAAAGAATTAAGGTCTTTTCCTATAAGAGACATTACATCTTCGGTTTCGCCTCGCTCGATATCAGGTCGGCTGGGATAAACAAACCTGAACCAGAATGAAAAGAAATTATCGCTGAATTTATATCTTGTATCCCGTGTGCGTTCTTTATTAGTATCGACAGGATGGTTTTTTTCGACTATGTGGAGTACTGAAAGAGTATCAAGATATTTGGAAATAAGGGTCTTATCAAGCTGCGTATAGTTCACAATTTCGCCGGATTTCGTGTTCCCGAAACTGATTGCTTTTAATATCAGGAAATAGTTCCTTGGCTCCCGAAGTTCTTCTTTTAACAAAAACTCGGGTTCGATATGCAGGAAGTTGCCTTTTTCTATTATCTTATCCTGTATGTTTTCCATTACTGTTTTTGTGTCATCGAACTGTTTCAGGTATTGTGGAATCCCGTCAAGGATGGCATACGTAACTACCTGCTCTTCCAAGCCGTAATTGGGCAAGAATTTAATAGCGTCCTTGAATTCCAGCATTTCCACCATCCACTGCCCTGTTCTTCTGCCGTATAACGGGTTCTTGTAACCCATCAGGGTTTCCATCATGGATATGGAAGAGCCGCAGATAATCAGGAATATGTTTGTGTTTGCAAGTATTTCGTCCCATATTTTCTGGAAAATCGAGGGTATTGCGGCATTGGATTCCATAAGGTACTGGAACTCGTCTATTACGAAAACAACCCTTTCACTGGTCTTTTTTGCAAATTCTGAAAAAAGTTCAAAAAAACTCACAAGGTTTGCTTTTTCAAATAGCGAGTCGTTGAGGTATGCGCCCATGCTTTTTTGCATCTGCCCGAGGGATTCTCTTTCAACCTGCCTGTCAGCCATGAAATACACAGAAGGCTTGTCTTTTATGAATTGCTTTATGAGTTCTGTCTTTCCAACGCGGCGCCTGCCGTAAAGTATGATGAA
>PGYG01000128.1 GCA_002839545.1 Candidatus Methanoperedentaceae archaeon HGW-Methanoperedenaceae-1 | reverse complement strand
AGGGTCAAGCCTGCTCACAAGTTCAGGTCTTTGCGTGGCAATTCCCCACGAGCAATTCCCTGTGTAGCACTTCTGGCACAACCTGCATCCCATGGCAATGAGCGCCGCAGTACCGATTATAACAGCATCAGCACCAAGTGCAATGGCTTTTACCACATCTGCGCTCTGCCTGATGCTTCCGCCTACAAGCAGGGAGGCTCTGTTGCGTATTCCTTCCTGCCTTAACCGTTCGTCAACTACTGCAAGTGCAAGCTCTATCGGGATTCCAACATGGTCCCGAATGACTACGGGCGCAGCACCTGTTCCCCCGCGGAAACCGTCAATTGTTACAATATCAGCGCCAGCCCGCACAACACCGCTTGCGATGGCGGCAATATTGTGCACGGCTGCTATTTTAACAGAAACCGGCTTTCTGTAACCTGTTGCTTCCTTAAGTGCATAGATTAACTGGGAAAGGTCTTCTATGGAATATATATCGTGATGTGGCGCAGGGGACAGGGCATCGGTTCCCACAGGAATCATCCTTGTCTTTGAGACATCCTCACCTACCTTTACACCCGGCAAATGCCCGCCAATGCCTGGTTTTGCACCCTGCCCGATTCAGGTATTCGGCAGTTACACCAAACCGTCCCGATGCAACCTGCACGATAATA
Source organism: Candidatus Methanoperedentaceae archaeon HGW-Methanoperedenaceae-1 (assembly GCA_002839545.1). GTDB lineage: Archaea > Halobacteriota > Methanosarcinia > Methanosarcinales > Methanoperedenaceae > Methanoperedens_A. The sequence continues at coordinate 1,090 of PGYG01000128.1, read as the reverse complement.
TTATCCTTGTATGAAACCAGGCTTTCATGCATACCGCCTTCACCGGTATTCATCAGTGTCCCGCTTTGTTTTGCAGCCATTGCAAGTGCTTTTTGGGTATTGAGGCTTATTGCGCCATATGACATTGCCGCAAAAATAATTGGTATATCAATTTTTAACTGCGGCGCAAGCTCTGTTTCAAGCTTTACATTTCCATGTTCGCCTGAGAATTCAAGTGCATCCGGTTTTGCTCCAAGGTACGTACGCAGTTCCATTGGTTCACGCAAAGGGTCGATGGACGGGTTTGTTACCTGGCATGCGTCTATCAGTATATGGTCCCAGTATATCGGGTACGGTTTCGGGTTTCCCATGCTGCCGAGCATGACGCCTCCGCTTGCTGCCTGTTTTAAAATATTTTTCCTGATTTCAGGAGTCCAAGAATAATTATATTTGTATGCAATCGGGTTTTCAGTAATCGTAATCGCATCTTCAGGACAGAATGTTGCACATCTCTGGCAGGCAACGCAGCGCTTGTGGACGGGAGTGACCCTGTCCTTGAATTCAAGAGCGCCAAAACCGCAGCTAACAACGCAGCGCTTACATCTCCTGCATCTCTCATTATCTACGTTTACAATGAATTCCGAAGGCAGTTGTGATGCCATTACTCCACCCCCTCGTCAAGTGTCCCGATTATGGGTGTTCCAGCCCTTGGGCTCCATACCTCGTCAAGGTCAGGGGCAATTGTCCTTATAGCGGATTCTTCGGACGCCATATACAGCATGTCGTCCCTGCGGGCTGCTGTCATCGGACGCAGTTTTATCCTGTCGTTTAACCCGATAACGCCCCTGCTGTGTCCTATAATGATACTGAACGGACCGTTTAAGAGCGCGCTTCCGTACACCTGCCTGATTGCAGTGGCAATTTTGCGCTGTTCGGGTTCCATCCTGTCGATGTTCTTCCAGAACGGCGATGCCAGTGCCATAACAGCCTGCTCCAACGGCAGCTTGTGCCGCCTCATGAGCAGGTCAAAAACATAGGCTATGACCTCGGTATCTGTCCTGAGTTCAAGTTTGTACCCGAACATCTCAAGATAGCGCTTGTTAATCCCGTA
>PGYG01000127.1 GCA_002839545.1 Candidatus Methanoperedentaceae archaeon HGW-Methanoperedenaceae-1 | reverse complement strand
TTAATTTCTTATAAGCTTCAGTTGAAATTGTTATTTTTTTGGTTGCCATAATTTCATGTATGTTTATGTACTCATATGTTTTTTCCTGAGAGCTTTATCAAGCGCGCAAACAAGTCGCAAGAAATGAAATAAATCAGTTGATTCTACCTCATTTTAATATACTCTCCCATCGTTACTTAGTCAATTATGGATCCATTTCATGAAAAGGAAGATGTAAAAAAGGAGGATGGCCGAAGTAGGATTTCATCGTCAGCCTTAGCAGCTTTCGGTACTTTAGCAACTATAACTATTGTAGTAATAACTCAAAACTATTGGGATGATGCCACAATAAAAATTCTGTTATTTAGTATGTTTATTGTTCTTATTTTAGGCTTCTACGGTCATGGGATGCATAGTTTTTTTAAAAATTACTTAAAAAAGAGAAACGATAATAAATTAGCAAAGCTCCACTTTAAAAGTTTTAGGAGCCTTGTGATACGATTCAAAGAATTCACTGAAAATAGTGGTAATATTCAATCGGTTTTACATTATATAAAAAACAATACTCCAGAACCAAATCCATATAATCAAATTAATGTTATATGGCCGACATTCATTCAAGATCGCTATAACTTTTATAATGAACGGCTTAACCAATTTAACGAAACTAAAGATAGTTTAGTATCTTTAGCCAATGAGTTTGAAAGTATTTTAGATATGTACGATACGCTGTATATCAAAGACCCAGTCAATAGCATCAGAAAGATCGGACGAGATGAAGTCTCATTACAATTTAAAGAATCATATAACAATGCCCGTCAGAAATACATTGCTTTTTTAATGGATTATAATAAATTTGCTAAAATTGCAAATGAAGATTTAGTAGAAAAAAAGGATTCGTTTGGTATAGGCCCAACTCTTTTATTTAGAGATTTCTTTGACAGTCCAGAGGAATTATAATTTATGCCCCCCATTTTCGAAATATCGGGCGTCTTGAAACACCGCATGGAACCGTGGAAACACCAACAATAATGCCAGTCGTAAACCCGAACATCCAGACCATCAAACCCAGGGAACTCAGGGAACTTGGCGCCGGGATTCTTATCACAAATTCCTATATCATTTACAGAAAACCTGAACTGCGGGAGCACGCGTTAAGCAAAGGTCTGCACTCGCTTCTTGATTTTGACGGACCTATAATGACAGATTCGGGTTCATTCCAGTTATCAGTTTACGGTGAAGTTGAGGTAAACAACGCACAGATTATACAATTCCAGAAAGACATTGGTTCTGATATATGCGTCCCGCTTGACATCCCCACGCCGCCTGATGTTTCAAGACAGCGCGCGGAATCAGAACTTGCAGTGACCATGGAAAGGCTGGAAGAAGCAGCAGGGTTAAAAGGAAGCTCACTTCTTGCAGCACCAATCCAGGGCTCGACGTATCCCGACCTCAGGGAAGATGCCGCCCGGAAATTAAGCGGGATGGATTTTGACGTTTACCCGATTGGTGCCGTTGTGCCGCTTATGGAATCATACCGCTACTCTGACCTTGTGGATGTTATCGTTGCATCGAAAAAGGGTCTCTCACCCGCAGCGCCGGTGCATCTTTTCGGCGCAGGGCATCCCATGATGTTCTCGCTGGCAGTCGCGCTTGGCTGTGACCTTTTCGATTCAGCATCGTATGCCCTGTATGCCAAGGACGGCAGGTACATGACATCACGCGGCACGCACCATATCGAAGACCTGCAATACCTTCCATGTTCCTGTCCGGTATGCACATCATATGATGCAAATGAGATAATAAAAAGCGAAAACCGCGAGGAACTTCTGGCGCGCCATAACCTGTACGTGACATTTGCAGAGATGCGGGAAATCAAGCAGGCGATAAGGGAAGGAAGCCTGTGGGAACTTGTGGAACAGCGCTGTCGTGCGCCACGTTCTTTTACTCTGGTCCTGAATCAGCGCTAAGGACTGAGGTTGTCAGATACGGGAAAAAGCTCAGGAACTTTACCTTGAAAGGAAATGTACTGATACGGGCGCAGCACCTTGAAAATGAGGGTGATTACGACCACGTGCTTGGTTTTAAGCCGCCTTTCGGACCCTATCCTGTGGAGTTGAGTGAGACCTATCCGTTCCATGCTGAAGTGGTAAAAGAGCCGGATTACGAAGCCCTTACTGTTGCATTGGAGAACGTAATTGAACTTATAAAGTTAAATCCTGATGCTGGATTTACTTTCGTTTGTAATATAGAGCACCCTTTAATTTCCAAGATTGCTCAAGTTTCAACGGTAATAAATAAGAGGTTTGATTGAAACCCATTCAATTCACAATGTTATCAAGCTCTGCTTTGCGGTATCTGTGCCCTTTGCGGTGAGTAATCTATAATCATTTTATGTTTGCAACAATCTATGATTAGCCAATCTCAAAATTCCCAGTTACGGAAACATTCTCATTCCGTCCCCAGTCCTGATTTATACTTACAAGATTAACTTTGCAATTATACATTTCAATCCACTCTTTACTAACCGCATCCAGTGCAAAGTTTTGAATATCGACATCAGGAGCTATAATTACTAATCTTAAACTGTCAATAGAAACACCCCATCCAACTTGTTTTATTCTTGGTTTGAGGTGCTTCTTATGTTCCCATAACCATCCTATATAGGAAAGTCCCTGTGAGACTGCTGAACCGATATCAGTGCCTTCTTTTTTCACTTCTACAACTGCCAGTGAGCTATCCTTCCTGTCCTTTGCAAGAATGTCGATATGCTCGCGCCCGAACTGCCTGTTGCGTTTTACCTTGCCAGCAGGGGTTTCGTAATAAAGGAAGTCAAGGTCAAGCCCTGATAATCCATTATCCTGCATCTGTTCAATTAATAAGCAGTGGAGCCATTTTTCACGGTATCCTATGGTGTTTGTGGTTCTGAGTGAGCTCAGGTTTCTGGATTCTGATATGAAATGGTCTTGAATTTCTTTCAGTGAAATAGGATTGTTTACTGATGTGCCATTGAAAACAAAATCTTGTTTTTCTTTCCTTACGCTTGTATAGCCTTTATTCAGGATATTTTTCATGAGACTTAGCACAAACCCACCTGAA
>PGYG01000059.1:1702-17441 GCA_002839545.1 Candidatus Methanoperedentaceae archaeon HGW-Methanoperedenaceae-1 | reverse complement strand
AATCCCGGCACCAAGCCTGTACATAATCGCCTTTTTCTCACCAGGCTTCAATGAAACTTTCCAGGTATAATCCGTCTGCTTCCCGAGGGAAATCTTCTTGGGTTCAGGACTCGCCGATTCAATATTATATTGCAGTGTCTCATGAAGTGTGAAATTATGCGCGCCAGTCCCGTTGTTTGAAATTCGTATCTCAACATTGCACCCGTCTCCATTTTCATCGACCACCCTCCGGATAAACACGTTTCCCATGATTTTCGCGACAACAGGATTAATATCAGGCGCGGGCAGCTCAAGGATGTCCCCGACTTTCTGCGCAATACGCGGCAGGAGCTTCTGGATAATTTCCTCTTTTTCCCTTCGTTTCATGAGGTTATTCTGCTTCGATAGGTACAGCTTGAGTTTGCGCCCTACTTCCTTGAGTGCAAGCTCAATTTCCAGTACAACCTCTGGCACATCAGCTATTGCTTCCTTTGATTCTGACGTAAACGGCAGGTGCGTGGATGCCACATGCACAAGGATAATGGCAGGACCAACAGGGAGCGAACCGCCCGGCTGGTCAAGGGAATACTGCTTCCATTTTATGTTTTCGATGGCATGGGTTACAGCGCATGCTCCCTGCTGGTAAAGAAGGGGCACACGGTTGGCAAACCGCAGTATTTCCACTTTTCCATCCTTTGTAAGGTTGCCGCCATAAGCAATCCCCACTTCCACCTGGAACGGGTGACCGCTGTGGACAGACGCAGGGCGCGTGGTTGTCTCGATAAAATCAATGACATGTTCTTTCCCGATTCCCTTGCGGATAAGTTCCTCTGTTATCGGAGACAGGCAATCCGTAGGGGGGGCTGAAATCTTGACCTTCCCGAAAGCGTCTTGCAGTCTCTTGGCTTCATCAAGTGTTAATAAAGCAGGGACACTGTCAGCATCCAGTCCTGCTTTCTTGCAAATCTGTTCGGCAGTATGAAGCCCTATGCGCGAAAACGAATAACGTAAAAACGGTGCAAGTTTTTCCCTGTCAGTGTACCGCAGCATCTTTATCAGTGTACCGAGTTCGACACCGCACGGGTGGGGAAGTATTTCCTGCGGCTGTATCGGGAGTTTATCAGTAGCTCTTTCAAAAACAATCGTGTTATTATCAGGTTCAATAAAAGTTATGCGCGCATGTGGATTCACGATAGCGGTATCTTTCAGGTACTCATAAACAGACTGCCGCCGTCCCTTGACATACGAGGCTTCCATCTCAAGCTCAACCCGCGTTCCGCGCATCCTGTCCCACTCGATTATCTTATCCGTGATAATCTCTGGTTCGTTAGTATGCGTATTGATAAGAAGCTCAAAATAATGAGCTGGTGCATCACGGTCAACCTTGGAAATTATCTTTACGGGACGTCCTGATGTTAGCTGCGAATACAAAACAGCAGCCGATATACCGATTCCCTGCTGTCCCCTGCTCTGTTTCACAGCATGGAACCGCGAGCCGTAAAGTAATTTCGCAAAAACGTTCGGAATCTGCTCCTTTACAACACCAGGTCCGTTATCTTCAGCAATTAGCGTGATGTTGTTCTTTGATGGGTTTTCGATTTTAACCAGTAAGTCAGGAAGTATGTCTGCTTCCTCACAGGCATCAAGGGAGTTATCTACCGCTTCCTTAACAGCCGTTAAAAGTGCACGCGGGCTTGAGTCAAACCCCAGAATCTGCCTGTTTTTTTCAAAAAATTCAGCAATACTTATGGACTTTTGCTTTTTAGCAAGTTCCTCGGCAATAACCATTAAGCATCCTCTTAAAGTTCTGCTCCGACTATTGTCTGCGTGGATGTTACGAGTTCACTTTCCCTGATTTTATCCACAAGACCGTTTAACGTACTTAGCCCGTCAACATCGCATATCACCACGAAATCAAACTCGCCAAAGACGTGGTACACTTCCTTAATCCCTTTAATAGCACGCAGCTCGTTATATGCTGATTTTTCCTTGCCAGGCACTACATTTACAAGTGTTACTCCGATTACCAAACTTAAGTCACCTTACGGATTCCATTTATAACATGATTGTATTTAACTTAATTGGTTATATTTGGAACAGCAGGCGCAGGTTTTATTAAAACATCAGGACATGTTTCCTTGAAGATAATAACCAAACAACTTTTAAATTTTTAGAACCTCTTTAAGTGCGCTCTTTACATGCAGTACGCCGGTTTCAACATGGTATTCAAGAGTCCTGCCATAATTTTTCCCGACATCCCTGGCAACAATCGGTATATTATACTCTTCAAGTTTATTAACAACTGCTTCCACATTCCGCTCCCCGATTTTCATACTGGAACTAAATTCAAACATGCTGGCTCCGCCTGCTATTTTCGCTTCAATCCGTTTTTTTGAACAGCCTTTTTTTATCATCTCATTAACTGTAATTTCAATAGCAGAATCCGCAAACTTTAAAGGAACGTCCTTATTTTTAGATCCTACAATACTTGGAAGCAAAATGTGTGCAAGTGCCCCTATTTTAGCCCCAGGGTCACGTAATGCAATCCCCACACAGGAACCTACAATTGTAACAAGCACAGCAGGATTATGGACAACCGCAGAATCGGCTATCCTGACAATAACGTTAGTCATATTCCTGCCAACCTGTTGACTGAATCTAATATTTTATTAAGTGACAGTGAATTCGTAAATACAAGTATTTTCCCGTCAATCTTAGCCTCATCTACAGAAAACTCTGTGTTCAGTAACAGTACTTCATCCACCTCTTCGCTCATGAGGAAGACAATCTGGTTGACTATTGATTCGGCAAAATCATATACATGCACCGGAGGTGAAAGTCTAAGTGAGATGCTAAGGAGATTTGACAAAGCGGAAACATAATTCCCTGTTATAATATTACCGAGTTCCATCAGGACGGATTGTTCCATTTCATTAAATGTATCTTCTTCCTGCATCTCACCAAGAATAAGCTTAATCAGCATTTTTGCACTATCCTGCGACAGAAGGAGCAAAAGATAACCTTTTGCATCATCCCTGAGTTCCAGCAAGATTGATACTACAGGCGACTCCTGTGTTAACATCTGGGGAACATCCAGCAGCGGGACTAATTTAAGGTCAGGCAATGATATGCCCACTTTTTTATTTACCATCTGGGAAAGGGAAGTTGTAGCATGCCCGATTCCAATATTTCCCACTTCTTTCAGTGCATCATACTGGAAATCAGTAAGGGTTTTTGAGACATTCATTTTATTTGACCTCGCGTTTTTAATATGGCTTTTCTAATATTTATCCGTTCAAACCTTCATGCGCATAATAATTTTATAAATCGGGACTGTTTTCACATGCTGCGGTTACCGGCTTTGAAAAATTTCAGCTCATTCTATTAAGAGATAACATAACATTGTCATAAACAGGGGTGTGAAAATCGTGCCATTTTATGTTTGTATCTGTGCCAGCCCGGGGTTGAAACGTCCAGGCACTATATCAGTACTCGAAACCCTCACCTGGTTTTAGTATTACAACTTCGCTGTCGCATAACGATAATACGCGTTCGGCAAACTCTTGCGGCGACTGTTTAATTGAAGGATACGTGCCATAGTGCATGGGTACCACAATCTTAGGATTGAGCCAGCTTGCAGCAGTGGCGGCTTCCCTTATGCCCATGGTGTACCTGTCACCGATAGGAAGCAGGGCAATTTCAGGATGATAGAGTTCCTTTATGAGTTTCATGTCCCAAAAAAGTGCCGTATCTCCGGCATGGTACACGCTTGTCTTATCCCTGATAACAAAACCAGCAGGGCATCCCCCGTCAAAGTCACGAAAACTTGATGAGTGCACGGCTTCCGTCATTGTAAAATCAACGCCGTCTATTGTGATAGTACCCCCTTTGTTCATACCTTCACATGGTATGCCACGCGCACCCAGGTACTTTGAAATTTCGTGTATGGACACGACCTTGCATTTGTGTTTTACTGCAAGTTCTGCCGTATCCCCGAAATGGTCGGAATGTGCATGGGTTACGGCAATAATATCAGGTTTTAGTTCCACGCCGGGTGCAGCAGGATTCCCTGAGATGAACGGGTCAATAAGTATGTTCTTGCTTTCCGTAAGTTCAAAACAGGAATGACCGAGGAATTTGAGTTTCATGCTATGTTCACTAAAAATTTAACGGATAAGCATTTTTAGAATAACCTGTTTGCCTGCTTATTTTAATTATCCGTGGTAATATGTCGGCTCTTCTTTTTTCTGCGCCTGAGCCTGAGCTTGCTGGAAATTGATGACAGGGACAGGCATTGAAGGCGGAAGACCGAGTGATTTTGAAATCAACAAAGCAAGTGGCGCCACATTCGAAACCATGGTATTTGCAATCTCGTTCTGTATATTACCGGGCGCTTTCCCGGCTTCCCACTGTGTTTTCAATTCCTCTAAGTTTTCCTCGCCGTAATAATCAGATGCACCCTCAAACCTGATGTGACCGATGTTTGGGCTCATGTAATTGATAGCAAACGTAAACTCAACCCTCATAATGGATTTTTCACCAAGCGGTGTTTTCTGCACCACAACTGAAGGGTTTTTCAGGTTCACATCGTAGTTTATGTTGATGTTCTTGTACTTGCGGATATCATCAGGATTGGAAAATACCTTTGATTCGATATTGTTAATTTGGAAATTAAGTATCATGTTCTGTTAAGTACGCATTTTACACTATTAAACTGTTCCCAATTAAAGCAGGTCACCAATCTCCCTGAAATCAATCCTGGCTGTTGAATCAAGTGTCAGCGGAGTTATCGAGATATGACCGTTTTTCATAACTGCTTTTACATCCGTTCCCTCTTCCGCGTCCTTTATAAGTTCCCCGTTAATCCAGTAATAAGGTCTCCCCCGCGGGTCATGGCGTTCTTCCACGCCTGTTAAGAAAATCTTCCTTGCCAGTCTTGTAATCTCGATTTCAGTATCCATGGTCGCGTGTCGCGGGATATTTATGTTCAGGAGGTCAACGCCGTCAGGAAGACCTTTTTCAAGCACTTTTTTTGCAACACGGTTTACGATTTTAACAGCCACATCAAAGTCATATTCATACGTGCTGTGGTCATCAAACTTATCCCCTTCATCAATGACCTGTATTGATGCTGCTATTGAAGGAATACCGTAACTGGCAGCCTCAAGTGCAGCGCCTATTGTACCGCTTGTCGTGACTGTGTCTGTGCTGATATTCTCACCAACATTAAAACCTGAAAGCACAAGGTCAGGCATCTGTTTTATTATCGAGAATATGCCGATGATAACTGAATCCGTGGGTGTTCCCGCAACTGCATGGGCTTTGAAGCCGTCCACATTTGCAAGTGAAACGCGCAGGGGCTCAAATATTGATATTCCGCGCCCGACACCGCTTTTCTGGGAATTCGGGGCGACAACGACCACTTCACCGAGGTCTTGCACGCTTTTGTAAGCGGCTTTTAGCCCTGTGGAATATACGCCGTCATCATTAGTTAATAGAATCTTTTTCATTTGCATTAAAATACGTTTCAATTAAAATAAACCTGCGGTTCATGAGCAAATGTATCATGGGATTTTATTCGTGCTCCAATTGGAATGTTTAAGCGTAATATTTACTCCCGATTATGGAAAATTCCCTGCCAGCACATATCTTTTTTCCACTGGCTAATCACGATTACATTAATCTTAAATACAATCGTGTATAATATAAAATAACCATATTAATCAAGAGGTTGATAAATGGCTGGCAAATGGGACGAGTTCAGGCAATTCGAAGAAATGATGAGCATGATGTATGAGGATTTCTGGGGAAAACCCATGCGTCACCGATTCACGCCGTCAGGGAGACTTTTGCCGCCAGAAGAGGAAAATGGTGAACTTTTTGAAGATAAACAGCCCTTTATAGACGTTATTGAGACTGATAGGGAAGTTATAATAACTGCGGGAATGCCGGGTCTTGAAAAGGGTGACATTAATATAAATATTTCAGGGGAAAAGGTTGAGATTTCAGCCGGGATAAAGCAGAATGGGAAAATTGTGGAAAGCTATATCCACAGTGAAAGATGCCGCAGGAGTTTCTGCCGTTCAATAACCCTGCCTTCGCCTGTAGACAGGGATAAATCAAAGGCTACTTACAATAACGGTGTTCTTGAAGTTAAAATGCCAAAAACCATAATCATGGAGAAAAAAGCATTGAAGGTTTAGTGAGTGGGGACTTCTTTTTATTGTGTTCGGACGGCACTTGAATATATCGAAAACAGTACATGCAAACGCATACCAACCACAGAAAACACAGAGTTCACAGAGGGTTGTTGTTTTTTCTCTGTGTTCTCTGGGCGCTCCGTGGTTTTTAGAGTGATTCAAGAAGATAATCTTAATATCGGTTTTATATTCGTTTGCAGCCATGCGGCGCAGTATTACGATTTGTCCGGCACTTTAATGCGAATGCTCCGGCGCTGTCTGGCGCGCGCGCGTGGTTGCAGCACCGTGAAGGCTGACGTAAGGGTTTGTTCAGGTGTACGGCGCTTGGGTGAAAGTTATGACCGGCATCAGTAAGCCTTCTTTCTGGGTAATATATCGTATATTTGCGTTAACTTTTCATTAGCATCAACTTTGTATATTATACGCCACGAACCCAAACGTATCCTGTAAGTGTCCTCATAACCCTTTAATTTCTTGACGTCCAGCCTGATTGGGGCAAAGGAATTTTGAAGTTCTTCAAATACCTCTCCACAACGGTTTTGTAAATCATCCGGAAGTTTCTTAAAACTTTTTACAGCCCTGTTTGTTAAAACAACATTATACATTTCCAGAGCCCGCTTTCAAGCTTTTCCATTCGGTGTATTTACCTGAGCTAATTTCTTTTATCCCTTCCTGAATAGCTTCTATTTCGTCATGTTCAGGTTCAACTTCGGGAACCAGAATATCTTTTAGTTCCTGAATGTCGTCTCTCAGGTGTTTGAGTTCTTTATAGATGTTATCAAGGGTTGCAGCCATGTAATTCCACTGGTAATATTCATGTTTCATGTGTATTTAAATCTGACTCACGGTTTTTGTTGTGTTTTGTTTCCCGGCGCAGTCTGGCGCGCGTTGCGGCAGCGCCTAAAAACCCTGACATCCGGTTATATCATCAATCCGGCACCTGAATAAAACAACACATCAAAAGTATCACTGCATATCCATCTGCCTTGCTACACAGAATTTGCAGATTGCTTCGATATTATCTTCCTGTTTCTCTTTCACAGGACAGTAATATTCTTCGCCCACTTTTTCAACAACAAACCCGCCAGGAAATGGCGTTCCTTCAGGGTGCGGGGGAGTCTGTGTTATGAAGATATTGTACATGGCGCAGAAGTAATATAGTACTGTCATCCTGGGCATTTCATCCATATCAGCCAGTCTTGAACCGAACCTTTCCAGGAAGCCAAGATATTGTTCCATGTCAAGCTGCTGGTTCTGTACGTCCTCACAGGAAAGTATTGATTTGAAATTGACGAAAAGCTGCTCTAACATCTTTTCCTTGAACTTTTCCTTATATCCGCAGGGAAGGTCTTTGCTGTCTTTTTCGATGAATGCCTGTATTTTAATAAATTCAAAAATACTGTAACTGCTGAGTTCTTTTTTGAGTAATGATAACAGGCTCTGCTGGTCATTTACTGATTCATGGAGTTCGTGGATTCCTTCGAGTTTCTTGAATGCGGATTTGTGCAATTTAATCTGGTATGGGAAGTGTTGAATTGGTATTAAGGGTTTTGATGGATTTTTGTTGCTGTCTGGCGTACGCGTGGTTGCGACGCCAATGAACGCCGACATATGGTTTTTATCAAGCGGAGCTAACCTGTTCTTCCCTTTATTCTCCCACCGTCCAGTTCATACGCCCTCAGCTTCTCCTTTGACAATAACTCAAGCTTCAGCCAAAGGTTCAAGAAAAAAAAACACACGTATTGTTGAAAAGAAAACGACTGAAAAAGATAACGCGGATGTTTGAAAATGGCAGACGCGATGCCGGGGCTTAAGTATATATCTACTGTGTTAAATATTATACATAAATAGAAGGTTGAGAATCTGATCGAAATTGAAGAAGTCAAGAAAAGGATAAAGCATGATATGTATGAAATTAGCTTTCATGCAGAAAAGGAAAGGTATGCTGAAGATATATCACTCTCTGATTTAGAAACCGCTATTTCTAATGGTGAGCTTCTTGAAGAATATCATGATGATCCGCGAGGACAAAGTTTTCTCATCCTTGGTTATTCACAAAACCGACCAATTCATGTCGTCTGTGGCTTTACAACCATGAAATGGATAAGGATTATAACAGTATATATACCAAAACTACCAAAATGGATTGATGAAAGAACGAGAACAAAAAGAGGTAATATTAATGCATAAATATGGAGATTGTTCCTTTTGTGGCGGGGAAGTTAAATGCGAGAAGGTTGAATTTGACTATCGCTATAAAGAAAAATTGTATATTTTTAAGGATGTACCTGCAGGGGTTTGCCAGCAATGTGGTGAAAAATATCTCACGGCAAAGGTTGCTAAAGAAATTGAGCGGAGAATCCAGACAAAAGAAAAGTGGGATAAAACTATCCTTGTGCCGATAGATGTTTTTTCAGAGGGAATAACAGCTTAAAAAGATAATAAAATGTAAAACAATCAAGCATTCGCTAATGCATCCGACCTCGGTATCGAGTCCGTATCCCCCGCAATACAACCGATACCGACAGTTCCTGTATTACTGGCTTCTCCTTTGATGTGCGTTATGGTTTCAGGCTTGTGTTGATGACCATCAGGCGCAGTATTATGATTTTTTCGGCGCAGTCTGGCGCGCGCGTGGCGGCGGTGCCGGCCGTGAACGCCGACATCTGGTTTTATTGTGTCCAGACGGCGCTTGAATATGTCGAAAACAGTGCCGGAAAACGCATACAAACCACAGAGAACACAGAGTTCACAGAGGGTTGTTTTTTAGGGTCTGAATCGCAGTTGCTGACTTCTTTGTTTTCAGGCATTAAACCAAATATTTATTTACATTCTCATAACTACTAATCATGTGAATAAAAAAGTGATATTATATGTTGCAGTGAGTCTGGATGGATTCATTGCCCGAAAAAACGGTTCAGTTGATTGGCTTGATAAATTCAATTCTCCTGAAGAAGACTATGGATATAAAGAATTTTTGGATTCAGTAAATACGGTTATTATGGGGAATGCAACCTATAAGCAAACTTTAACTTTTGGTGAATTTCCTTATAAAAATAAAAATTGTTTTGTGTTTGCAAAGACTGCAAAAGATGATGAATATGTAAAGTTTGTTAATGATGATGTTAACCGATTTATCAATAAATTGAGCTCTGCCGAAAATCAAAGAATATGGCTTGTTGGCGGGGAAAATCTGGTTAATCAGTTTTTACAATATGACTTAATTGATGAATTTATCATATCCATAATCCCTGTATTATTGGGAGAGGGGATTCAATTATTCAACGGAAATAATGGGGAGTTATCGTTAGTGGTTAAAGATAGCAAATCATATAACTCAGGAGTTATCCAAATACATTATGAGAGAAAACGTGCCTGAAATAAACGCTTGTGTTGACGAAAATGCGGCGCTGTCGGGCGCGCGCGTGGGGGCGGCGCAGTAGAAGGCGGCATCGGGTTTTTTATAGACTTTCATTGCCTCAATTGTGGGGTGATTTTATATATGGTGGAATAAATAGTATTATTAAATCTACTATATTGCAGAACATGGGGTAAATCATGTTTAATTTAAGATTGACGGACAAAACAGAAAATCGTGATGCAGAGTATTATTTAACATGCCTTGGACTTAAGTCCGGGGTATGTGACGAAAAACCCCATCACCCACAATACAACCGATACCCGCAATCCCTGCACTCCCTCTCATCCTCCACCTTCCCAAACCCAAACCTGTGGTCATGGATAATACACCCTGCCGTTTCCTCCATCTCAGCCAGAACATCATTATCAAGCGGCGCCACCCTGCTATCCCCTTTATACTCCTCCCCATCCAGTTCATAAACCCTTGGCTTCTCCTTTGACAACAACTCAAGTTTCAGCCTCAAAAGCTGGCGCGACCTCTCATCAGGCGCAGGCTCATTCCCTGTCTTGTAATCGATAATCTCAACTTCCTTATCAGTGCCTGGTATCAGGTCAATCCTGTCAATAAAACCCTTAAACTGGTACTTCCCAAGCGGAACCGTGAACCGCTTCTCAACCATCAGGTTGTTATGAATCGTATCCCTGTTTCGCTTCCAGAAAACATCAAGCAGGGGCTTTGCTAACTCTGTATCCACCCATTTCCACTTATCTTCCTTAGTTAAGGATACAACAATATCATCAAGCTCTTCCCTTGTCGATATTTCCTTCTTTACCGCAACTTCCGCAGCCTTATGGACGAATTTCCCAATATTCATTGCGCTGTCCGACTTATCTGCATCCCGTGTCGGCATCCCAAGCACAATCTGCAATTCATACATCCGCGGGCATTTGTTATAGGTATTGACAGCCGAAACGCTGAATGTAATATCCTCAGGAACAGGCATACCCTCGCTGCGTTCATTCCTTTCAAGTATTTCCTTCACACTTTCCGAAGGGTCAAGCTGCGCCCAGTTACGGTTTATGGCATCCAGGTAATCCACTTCATTACCATCCCGTAAAGCATGGTAAGTCAGCAAATGCCCCAGATTCTCCTCAAATGAACCAGAATCAAGCGCCTCGACAACCAGTTCCTTTGTGTGCGCCTTTATCCGTTCAAGTTCGCTGTCATTAATAATCTCGCTTGTACTGACCGTTTCATCAACAATAAACGTAATATCCCCCATATCCGCAGTAACATCGTCCATCCCACCGCCCGTGATTCCAATATCAGAAAGGAACTCGGACGGAAGCCGTTCCCTGCCGTCATACTGTGAGGCAAACGTAAGTGACAGGTTTTCCCCGGCGCGCGTCATTGCAACATAACACAGCCGCCGCTCCTCTTCAAGTTTAATCTCGCGCTTGCGCTCCCTAATCGCACTCAAGCGCTTTGATTTTGAGCTGAATTCCTGTTTCATGATGTCACGGTACTGCTCCACAAATTCCTCAGGTATAAGCGGTTCAGCCCCGCCGCGGAACAACGGGAACCTGTCTTTTGCCATGTTTGTCACAAAAACCGTTTTAAACTCAAGCCCTTTTGACGAATGAATTGTCATCAGGTTAATGGCATCATCATCCACAATCCTTGCACCTGGCGGGTTCCTGCCCATTTCATCCAGTATCTCAAGGTACGCAATGAAATCACCCAGCTCTTTCCCATGCGATGACTCGAATTTCACAGCCATGTCATAGAGGTTACGAAGATTCATCATGGCTTCACGGTTCTCTTTTTTGTAATCATGGGTGAACCTGCGGCTAAGTCCCGATGCATCCAGCACCTCAATCACAATGTCTGAAACTTCAAGCACGAGTTTTTCCTTAAGATTATCAAGCCGCTCCTTGACCTGTGTTATCGCTTTTTTTCCATTATCCGACAATCCGAGATTCCCGGCATGGTTATAAATCGCTTCCTGGAAAGACACCCTGTGCGTTTTCAGGTACTCGCCAACCCTTATGGAATCCGCAGTATCCAGCACATGACCGTAATGGACAAGCCGCCACCAGGCTTCTGTGCCGCGCGCTTTCGGGTTTGCGATATTGTCAAGCACGTACAGGTATGCAAGTGCTGTTTTTATTTCGGGCTGTTTCAGGAAATCGGTATCATCCTTTACCCTGACACTATACCCCTTTCTCTCAAGTGCCTGCCTTATTCGCCGTCCCTGCGCATGCGTGCGGTAAAGCACGGCAATTTTTGATTGCTCCACGCCGTCAGCAAGGCATTCCTCGATTTTCCCGACAATGTACCGCGCTTCCTCGTTCTCGTCCACTGTCCTGACAACCGAAACATTGTTTCCTTCATCTTCCTTGTAGTTATGAAGCCGGATACACATGTCCATTTTATCTTCAGAATAATTCTGCCGAATCAGTTCATGTGATACTCTCAGGATTTTATTGGTTGAGCGGAAACTGACATCAAGGGACACAACATCACTTTGCGGGATGTTAAAATATCCCATGAACTCCTCTATGTTATTTGTGTACGCGCCCCTGAAAGCGTAGATGGTCTGGTTCGGGTCAGCAACAACTGTAACATTCCTATCAGTGCCGGCAATGAGCTTTATAAGCTCGAACTGGACATAGTTTGTATCCTGGAACTCGTCTATTATTATGTACCGATAGCGGCTGGTGAGCGTCTCGGCGCCGTATGTGTTCAGGAACTCAAGGGCTTTCTTGTTCAGGTCACCGTAATCAAGAGCGCCCCGTGCTTTTTTCCGTTTCTCGTATCTCTGCCATGCATCTATGAGATTCCTGTACTTTGCGTATTCAGAGTAATTTTCATTAAAGGCTATCCAGCCCTGTTTTTCCTGTTTGCGTGATTTTTTATCAGGATCCGAAAGAAGATGGAATGTGTTCAGTTTCGTTGTGTTCCCGACAAACGCCTGCTCCCACTTTTCTTCATAAGGTTCCATTTCAAGAAGAAGCTGTTTTTTCACTTTAAGGAAATCCTTCATCTTATCAATGGTAATGTTCAGGTCTTTTGCTTTTGAGATTGTATTCGAGTAAAGGGCTGCGTCCCTCACATTCACGCCAAGGTCCCGATGCAGCATAATGGCTGTATCCACATCTTCCAGAATTGAAAAATCAGGCGCTACACCGCATTTGTCGGCATTTTCGCGGATAATCTCAGAACAGAACGAATGGAATGTGCTGACATGAACTTCGGATGCGCCGCCGAGAAGCTGTTCGACCTTATTTTTCATGTTTCCCGCAGCCTCCCGCGAGAACGTAAGGGCAAGAACCGAAGCCGGGTCAATTCCTTTTTCTTTTATAAGATATGCAATTTTAGCTGTGATGGTTGTTGTCTTTCCTGTACCGGCACCTGCAAGAATCAGTAGCGGTCCGCCTGTATGTTCCACAGCGTCCTTCTGCTTCCCTTTCAATCCTGCAATCATTTCCCCGTAGTCCATTATCCCCTCACATTAATTTTTGATGAACCGTTTCCTGTTTTCCGAACCTCAATCCTTACAGGTATGCGCCGTGTGAGCTGGTCAATATGGCTGATTATCCCGATTGTCCTGCCTGAAAGCCGCAGGCTCTCAAGCGCGCACAATGCAGAATCAAGGGTTTCACTGTCCAGCGTGCCAAATCCTTCATCAAGGAAAAGTGATTCAAGCCGCGACCTGCCTTTGCTCAACTCGGATAATGCCAGTGCAAGCGAGAGGCTCACAAGGAACGACTCACCGCCTGAGAGTGTTTCAACAGGTCGTTCCTCGCCTGCATTCCAGCGGTCTATTACCACCATGTCGCGCATATCCACAGCCTTGAGGGCATACCGTGACGTGATGTCTGATAACTGGCTGTTGGCAAACCTGATGAGTAGGTCAAACATTGTCTTTAACGCAAAATCCCTGAGGCTGTTGAAAGGCATCACGTCTTGAAGTTTCTGCCACCTTTCCACTTCCTTTCTTGTTGAATCCAGTTTCTTTTCCTGTTCCTTTCTTTTATCCAGGTTTTCAGTCAGGGTTTGTATGTTTTTCAGCATTCCGCCTTTAATTGAATTATTCTCTTCAATGGAGCTGACAAGCGCAGTTTCCCTTTCAATAATATCCTGAAGTTCATCCGGGGCATAGGGCTTTTCTGCAAAAACCGATTCATGTGTTTTAATATTTCCATCTACTGCGTGAACATCCTTTTCGTACTGTTCGATAACCAGTTTGTTTTGCGAAATCCACAACTGTTCCCGAAACGCAGATTTGTGTTCCTCGATGGAAGAAAAACCTGAAGAGCCAAGAGCATGGGTGTACTTTAACCTGGCATCATTGAATTTCCCGGAAAGCGCCTGGGAATCATTTTCCAGCCCCTGCAATTTCACCTCACTTCCTGTAAGCAGGGTTTTACAAGCATTATGCTTATCCATCAGGGTATTGCGCCGTGTTTCCATTGATTCAAGATGCGCGGCAAGTGCCGACCTTGCAGCATCCACACCAGTACCGCCTGTCATTTCCAGAACCTGCTCTTTTAGCCTGTCTGCATCGTCTTCATACTGTTTTGCGGCTTCCAGTAACGTATTTAACCGCCCGTTTTCCTCTGTTAACCGCCCGCTGTTTTCCTGGATGGAAGTCTCACATGCTGAAATTTTGTGCCTGTTCTCTTCGAGTTCCCCTGCATACCGTCTTGCAGTTGATATAACCGTCCTGAATTTTACAAGTGCCGATTCCACAGGCTCGGTGCGGAAAACGAGAGGCATGAGTTCAATGAAAACAGACCGTTTCTCTTTTATATTATCTTCAAGCGTTTCTATTCCAGTAACAAGCTTACGTTTTTCTTCATCTTGTTTTTCCTTCTGGCGCGCGGACGATTCAAACCATGAAGTGTTGGCTTCTGCCTGCTGAATAACCAGTTTAAGCTCGTTTTCAGTCTCCGTTTTTTCTTTTAACAGGATTTCTATTTGCCCGATTCTTTTTTCGCATTCCCTTACCCTGTCTTTTGAGATACCGGAAAGTTCCAGAAGCGTTTTATCAAGATTACCTTTCAGGCTTTCAAGTCCTGATTTTGCATATTCCACGTTTTCACGGGCGGTTGCAATCTGTTCTTCAATATCAGGCTCGGTTTTACCCGACCACGGATGATTGCCAGAACCGCAAACAGGACAGGGCGCACCTTCTGTCAGGTGTTCACTGCGCATTATAACAGCCTGATTGGTAACAGCAACCAGTTTTTCCTCTGCCTCACACCGCTTGAGTTTTTCCCCTGCTGCGGTTATTTCAAGAGCCAGTCTATCTATTCTTCCTTTATACAGGTTGATTGTATCAAGGAAATTTTTCTGCGAGTTTGTGGGAGTAGCAGCATTGAATAAATGTAAAAATGTATTATATTGTTCAGGGAATTTTCCCCCTGAAACCCTGACATCATCCCATGCTGATTTAATAGTTCGCCAGTAGTCCAGATTCCCTTCACGGATAAGAGGATTTAGTTCTTTATTTGTTGTTTCAATTTTAGTAAGAATCCCGTTCTTTATCGCATCTATTGATTTTGATTCCTCACTGAGTTTTTCAAGGTCGGTATCAAGTTCTGAAATTTCAGCTTCCGTCTTTTTCAGGGAAACTTTTCTCTCATCAAGGGTTTTTTCAACTCCCTTGATAACAGCGGCGGTTCCGGAAACATTTGCAAGAACCTCTTCGGGATTGTCAGGCAGGGGATTTTTTTCAAGGAATGATTTTGCAGTTTCAGATGCTTTTCCGAGTGCTGAAACCTCGTCTTTTTTCTGACGGATGACAGCTTCAACCTGCCCTACTTTTTCCTGGATTGCTTGTGCATCCTTTCGTTTATTCCCTGCTTCACCAAAAAGCTCCTTGCTTCTGGTTTCAATGGTTGAGGCTTCATCGTATGCCTTTCTTTTAATATCAGCTTCGATTTTTGATTTTTCAAACTCCTGCCCTGAAATATCGTATTCTGATTTTGTAACTGCAAATGCCTGTTTTGATTTTTCAACTTCTTTTTTAGCCCCATCAAGCAGTAATTTAAGGCGCTCAAGCTGTTCATTTTGCGAAAAATACGAATCCATCTCAGAACGGATATTTCCTGCTTTTACAGCAAGTTCCATCTCGCGCCTGATAGTTTCGACTTCCTCATTTCTTGACTGGAGCAGATGCTGTTGTTTCCTG
>PGYG01000059.1:0-1696 GCA_002839545.1 Candidatus Methanoperedentaceae archaeon HGW-Methanoperedenaceae-1 | reverse complement strand
CTCTGCTCACTCTCCTTTTCCTTTTCAAGAGCAGACTTTTCCCCGCTAAGTTTCAATAACTGCTCCTTAACCGATTCCAGTTCAACTTCCGCTGCTTCGATGTCACCGGGTGCAACTTCAGGTATTGTTTCAAGTCCCGCCCCGGCAACTTCGTGCTCCTTTTTTACCTTCGTAGCCTGCTGGTTCAGGGTATCCTTCAGGAGTTCATAAATGCCCATGCCTGTTGTGGCTTCAAGTATCTCGCGCTTTTTCTCGGCATCAGCTTTCAGGAAAGATGCAAACTCGCCCTGCGCAAGCAGGATGGAACGTTTGAATGCGACAAAATCAATACCGAGTATTTTTGAAACTGCTTCCTCGACTGACATATCTGCCATGTCCTGCTTGCCTTTCCCTTTACCCCTGCTGGTTATAAGTTCCCCTGTATCATGCCTGATTAATTTCACTTCGGGTTTAATATCACCGTTCTTTTTCCGTTTAGCCCGCCATTCGGCAAGATACCGCGACCCGTTAACGCTGAATATAACCTCGGCAAATCCCTCGTCTGCTCCCTGGCTTAGAAGGTTTACCTGGCTTTTGTTCCCGTTCCCGTCAAGGCGCGGCGTTTTGTTATATAATGCTACGCATATTGCATCAAGCAGTGTTGTCTTGCCGGAACCTGTGGGACCTGTTATGGCAAAAAGGGATGAGGAGGACATAGGCTCGCCTGCAAAATCAAGGTATATATCATCCCTGAAACAGTTGATGTTCCGAAGGCGCAGGGAAACTATCTTCAAGGCTCACTCTCCTGTCCGTTGCTGAGTTCTATTAATTCGTTAAAAGTCTTAAGCAGTTCATCAAGTTCGTCCCCTGGTGTATCCCCGTATTTTTTATTGTAGAAGTCTTTGAACATCTCGGCAGGTGAGCGGGATTTAATATCACTTGCAGATATGGATTCGCCGTCTTCCCTGCCAGACAATACGGATTCCACGACCAGAACCCTTCCGCCCCTGCTGTCAAACGCATGGCGTATCCTGTCGCCAGTCCCAACCTCAGGTTTTTCCAGCCTGACCCTGACTTCAACGTATTTGTCTTTCCAGTTCCCGAAACTTGCAGCGGTAAGTACCTCATCAAGCGTGCCTTCAACCCTGACAAGCTCCCTGAATACCGGCACAGGGATTGCATCAACACTGCATGTTCCGGTGCCGTCAGTGTCTATCATGAACACGTTTTTCTCGTATTCGGCTTCCTTAAAATTAATGGGAATTGGTGAGCCGGGATAAACAATCTGGCAGCCGTTGCCTTTTATCTGCTGCGGGCGGTGAAGGTGACCGAGTGCGATATAGTCAGCGCCTTCAGGCAGGTCGCCTGTACGTATGGGCTGGGTATCCCCGACAGTAATAATCCGCTCGCTGCCGCTGCCTTCGATTCCCTGTATGAAAAAATGTCCCATCAGGATGCGGATGCCCTCATCAGGCATTGCTGACATGCATTCCCTGTAGATTTTTTTAACAGCTTCCCTATACCTCTGGTGGCGTTCAACTTCGCCTTCAAGCGATACGTGGGAAAGTATGTCGCCTTCGTTAAGGTAGGGTACTGCTGCAAATGAAGCAGTTTCGCCGTTCCTTGTGAGTGATACCACACATTCCGGCGATTCGTGGAAGTTTCCGGTTACATGGATGCCAGCCATTTTCAGGAATTCTTTCGGGGCTGCAAGCCG
>PGYG01000001.1 GCA_002839545.1 Candidatus Methanoperedentaceae archaeon HGW-Methanoperedenaceae-1 | reverse complement strand
TTCGATATTGTTGTTATGACGCCGATATCAGCATAACCTGTTCCGCCGAGTGATATTTCAAAAATAATAACGTCAGGCTCAAGTTTCGCATCCGCAACAGCATCCATGACATTAAGGATACTTGCAGGGGTTATACTCAAGCCCTTCTTTAATACGCTGCCTGTACTCCAGTCCTCGACTCCCCGGCTTGTATGCGAAACAACTTTCCTATCCCTTGACAGGATTCCTGCAAGAAGATGTGCTGTGCTTGTTTTGGCTTTCGTTCCTGTAAGTTCGATTAAAGTTTTATTTTCAAGAGCTTTGCCGTAAAGCTGTGATAAAATCCCACCTGCCGCTTCATGGTGCGTGATGACAGGAATCCCTTTTCCCACTGCCCCTATTAGCATCGGGTAGTTGGAATCAAGATGCACCGGCGCAACTATAATATCAAAACCCGATACATCAATTGGTTCAACAGATGTCTTTATTCCCTCGTTTCCAAGACTTTCAAGGATTTCGGGGTCAAGAGTCTTATATACGTCTATTGCTGTCACCGACTTAACAAAGTCAGATAGCGTCCGGGCTAATACTATGCCGCCGTGCGTTAAATCAAGTACTGCAACTCTTGAAGAACTATCAATAGACATTACTTTAAAAGTGCTTCTTTTGCCCTCTGGAATGCCAGCCTGGCAACCAGTTCATCTGCGCCGAGAGGTTCCGAATAAATAAGGGTGACATCCCTGCCGTCGATTTTCACAGTCGTTTTCCTTGATTCCCTGCTGACACCAAGTATCTGGGGAATGTCTTCTGTGGTATGAACCCCGTGTGCCAGGAAAATAGGAACCGCTACAATCGTTGATACTCCGGTGCCTTTGAATGATTCAAGCCCTTCCTGCATTGTGGGGTTATTCATGTTCATAAAGCCGGTTCTTACGACTACATCGCTGTTCTGTTTTCCGATTAATTCTGCTACGCCTGTAACTACGTCTTTGTTGTATGGAAGTTTGCTTCCGTGTCCAAGTGCCAGTATTCCAAGTTTTTCAGTCATGAATATATCCTCTTTTAATTAATATGATTGGAGCTTTTTAATTGAGGTAAGCTAATATAACCTTTTTGATAGTACGGGAATTAAGTCCAGCTTTCCTGCCCCTTAACAGGAATACAGCATATTTATCCTGTGGATAAACGGAAATACGGTACAGAAAACCTTAACGGATGGATTTTTTATTTTCTTCCACCTGTCTTACTATCTCAGGATAATTGCCGAATACAGAAGCCATATCTATCGTACTCACAACATCTACTAAACCAATAACAGCTATCGTATTCCCTTTAGTATCATGCACTGGCGTAACCACAACAGGGATTCCTTTATATTCCCCGCTGCGGGGTATTGTGTGTATCACACAGTTTTTTTCAAGCGCCTCTTCAAGTATGGGACCAGTATAATCATTATCGATTAATTTTCCCTGCTCAATCCTGACACCTTTTTTATTCTTGCTGCGCATGGTTACTGGAAGGGAAACCAGTTCATATACCATTTTTGCAAAAGGATATATTTCCTCGCTTGAGGAATTTTCTGATATTCGAATTTCCGACATATTTTACCCCGGTTAATTACACATTGTCTTTTCTAAAGTAGTATTAACACCCATCTGATAATATTTTTTCCCTTGTTTCTCCGGCAGGTTCAATTTCCTCGAATATCTGCCCTTCAAACAGGTAAACCTGTGCGCCTTCAAGCCACGCATCTGGCATGAGTCCTGCTTTCATGCAGGTCTGGCACAGGAATTCAGTGCTGTCAAAGCCGTGTTCCACAGCAACCTGTGGAAGTAGGAGTCCTGAGTACATGCCAGCAGATATAATCAGTCCGTGTCTTCCGATAATGACTTTTTCTGGCATGTCTTCCGGTTTGGAGTTAATGCGTTCAGGGACTGTGAGTACTGTCACCTCGATTAAAAGCCCGCCTGTTTCTTCAGGAGTTACAGGAGTAAAACGAGGGTCATCACGGGCAGCGTTTATTGCGGAAATTATAATCGCATCTTTTAACGGCATTACAGGATATGGTCTGCCGATACACCCGCGCAGTTCTTTTATTTCACTGTTTTTCCGGTTTAAAGTTACGAATACGCCCCGGTTTTCGTTAAATACAGGAGGCAGGTTTTCGGGGTTGGTTTTTTTGTTTTCCCTGAGACATTCATTAATTGCCTGCCGTGCAAGTTTTACTGCAAGTTTTCCCTCGGATTTTGTGAGCATGGTCAGGGATTGGTTTGATGGGTTATATGTTTTTTTGGGGGGATGTGGGAGAAGATATTCTATTATTTTATTAAATGTTTCAAAAACCACAGAGCGCACAGAGGACATAGAGAACGCAACAATCCTCTGTGAACTCCGTGTTCTCTGTGGTTAATTTTCTTTGGCATGACCTTTACTATATAGAAAAATTTTTAATCATGTATCTTTATCTATTCCAAATAAGGTTAGATTATAATGTCAGATGAACCAAACGGTACGATTACTGAATTTTCAGTTCAAGAAGAACGTATAAAATATAATGGGGAGAAAAAGCGCCAGAAAGACACTGCCCGCCTCATCTGGGCATCAAAGCCGCGCCGTGAACCCTCTCCCAAAGACCTTGAGTTCCAGACCGCTGAGGAAGTGTATCCGAATAAGGCGACCGGCAACCTGACGAGTTTCTTTGATTCTGGCGAGGACGAGATTTCCAGCCAGCCGAATCGGCTGATATGGGGTGATAACCTGCTGGTGATGCAGGCGCTGCTTGCACAGGGGTATGAGGGGCAGATTGATCTGATTTATATTGACCCGCCGTTCAATACAGGGGAAAATTTTAATTTTCCGAATGAGGTGAAGATTGGGGATAAGAACTATGAACGGGAAATGCCGATGAATGAACGACTGGCATATTCTGATACGTGGGAAAGGGGGATTGATAGTTTTCTAGATATGCTTTATCCGCGATTGCAATTAATGAGGCGGTTGCTTTCAAGTAATGGGGCTATTTATGTCCATTGTGACAATAATGCAAGCCACTATATAAAAATAATAATGGATGAAATTTTTGGGAGGGAAAATTTCAGAAATGAAATTATTGTTCGAAGAATTCGAAAAAATATTCGTGAGAGAAAACGTGTGCCGCGCATGAATGTTGGAACCGATTCTATTTTCTTTTATGCCAAAACGTCAGATAATTTGATTTCACCTCCTCTAAAAGAAGAGCCTAAATCTGAGCGTTGGCATGCTTTGGATGCTAATGGTTTGAGAAAGCATCTTGATTATGATTTATTTGGACATAAACCCCCAACAGGGAGACATTGGGCATGGACTAAAGAAAATGCTGACAAAGCTATTGAAGAAGGGAGATTAAGACCAAATCCAAATACTGGAAAACCAGAATACTTTATTCCAGCAAGCACCCATATACTGCGCGACAGTTTATGGGATGACATTACTGCATACTCTTTTAATTTTGGATACCCAACTGAAAAAAAGGAAAATATGTTAGAGCTAATAATTGATTCCTCATCAAACGAAGGAGATCTTGTAGCCGACTTATTCTGCGGCTCTGGGACTACCGCCGCAGTTGCTGAAAAACTCGGGCGGCGCTGGATAACGTCTGACCTGTCCAAAACTGCCATTCAGGTAGCAAGAAGCAGACTTGTCAATCAGGATGCTGCGCCCTTCCTTGTCCAGAACCTTGGCAACTATCAGCGCCAGCTCATCTACCTTAAGGATGTGAAACTCAAAGAGATGTACAACATAGTCCTGAAACTTTACGGCGCCGTCCCCCGTGAGGATTGGCAGGGTTTTGGTATGAAAAAGGACGAAAAGGACACCCTTGTATTTGTATCAGAACCAGACAGACCGGTAACAGGAAAGAAAGCCATCGAACTTGCAAAGAATGCAGCCACAGCAGACGGCAGGGGTTATAAACAGCTTGTAATTCTTGCATGGGATTATGAGTATAATTTTGAAGAAGACTTTGCAAGGCTTAAGAAAAACACGAAAACAAAACAAATGGCTGAAGTTGAGTTCAAAGTTATACCTTCTGACGTTTACCGCTATCTAAGAAGTACAAATGTGGGTGACGTCTCAATTGCCGACAAGATAACATTCTACCAGAAACCGTATATGCGGTTGGGTGAACCGCAAGTCAAGAGCATGAATGAAGATTCAGTTACAACCACCATAAAAATAGACCAGTATGTTATACTTGACATTCCACTAAAAGATGAGCAAAAAAGACCCGAAATTGAAGAAATGCTGCACAATAATTTCTCTGCGCTAATCGATTTCTGGACTGTTGACTGGGACTATGACGGTGAGGTTTTCAGGAGCAAATGGCAGGCAATAAGAGACAAGAAGAAAAGTGAACCAGTACCAATTATCGCAGATGGAAATCTCAAACGGGGCAAGAAATACACAATTGCAGTAAGGGTAGTTGATGTATTTGGGAACGATGCATCTGCAATAAAAGAACTTGACCTGAGGTAAGGGATTGCTATGGCAAAGAAAAGCTCTAAAACCGAACTGTTCGGTAAGCATCCACTTGCAAGTTCAATAGAACCTGTAATTAAAGAATGGTCTGAAAATGGTTATCCTGCTGTTAATGGAAAACAGATTACCCATATCACGCGGGAGCTTTTCAACTACTGGTTCTCTGATGGTGTACACGAAGGCGAATGCTTTTTTGAATGCCAGCAAAGAGCCATTGAATCAATTGTTTATTGTTACGAGATTCTTGAAATTCCATCTGTAAGCACACTGTTTGAGACGTTCTCCAAAGAATCTCTCGAAGACAAAAACCTTCGTTATGGCATTGAAAACATAAAACATCCGAGATACGCCGTAAAAATGGCAACCGGAACAGGTAAAACATGGGTCATGAATGCCATAATTATATGGCAGTATTTTAACCGCGTAAAACTTGAAGATAAAAGATTTACATCCCACTTTGCATTGGTAGCACCCGGAAATATCGTATATGAACGTCTTCTGGATTCATTTATAGGCAAGGTGAAGAACGAAAAAAGACAGCCTCTGACTATTGATATCAACCGCAAACTATTCATGCCCGATGATTGGAGGCAGGATTTCTATCTTTCTGTATTCACAAAAAACGACCTTCAAGAAAATGTGCCATACACTGATTCACCATTTTTACTCATAACAAACTGGCATCAATTAACAGATACCTCCAAGAAAAAAGAAGAAACCCTTTCCGAATCCCTTGGTATTGATATGAAAAGCGACTCCATATCCCTGCGTGTCGAGAGATTTATGGATTTCCTGTCATACAACAATGACCTCATGATAATCAACGATGAGGCACATCATGTACACAACTCAACAGACTCAGAGTTAAAACGCTGGCAGGAATCCATAGAAATACTGCGAAACAGGATGAGAGAAAACGAAAACAGTCTTTTTATACAGTATGATTTCACAGCAACGCCCTTCACAATAAAAGGAACGAAAAAAGAGTTTTTCTCACACGTTATTTACGACTATGGTTTAGTTGAAGCAATGCAGGATATGCTTGTAAAACAGATATTTATAGAAAAAAGCAGTTTCCTGTCAGGCAAGATACAGCAACTTCCTGATAATAAAAAATTAATGATTACAGCATACAAAGACGATGCAAAAAATGTAATCGAATTGTCAGAAGTCCAGAAACACATGATAGATGTGGGTATCGCTAAACTGGATAATCTACAAAAAGATTTCAAAGCTCTGAAGATTAACAAAAAACCTGTAATGTTTGTAATGGCAGACAATAACGAAGAAGCGGATGTTATTACTAACTACATTAAAGAAAAAGAAGATTCGAATGGATTTCTATTCGGGGATGAATCAAATGGAGAACAGGTAATAACCATTCACACAAAGAAAAAAGACACTCTCTCCGATGATGACTATAAAAAACTTAAAAATACTGTTTTTGCAAGTGATGATGCTTCCAGTCCTGTAAGAGTAATCATTAGTGTCATGATGTTACGGGAAGGATTTGACGTAAAAAATGTATGCGTTCTTGTTGTACTGAGACGTTCCGATTCAGACCTGCTTACTGAACAGGTAATTGGTAGAGGCATCAGGTTGATGTTCCCTGAACCTGAGTATTTACAGGATAAGGTTGAAAACTACAAAAAATTAGTAGAGAAAGAAAATTTAATCAATGCTTATGACCTTCTTTTTATCGTTGAACACCCCAAATACAACGATATTTACAACCAATTAACAGAAGCAGGCGCCCATATAGCCAGCGGAAGCAGTATTGAGATCTCACTTGATGCTAAAAGTGTTTTAATCCAAGTGGATGAAAAAAGGGTCGATAAATATGATATAAGCTGGCCAATTTCTTTGACACATAAAACAGAAGAGGATTTGGATTTTTCACAGTTTGATATATCTAAATTACCATTATCACCTTTACCATTTGAAGACATTCATCCTAACAAGATTTTAATAACTGACTATCATCCAACCACTCAATTCCGTTCAGAATGGCAACTGCTTGATTCGAATTTTACCTATGGTGGATTTATCCGAAATACTGTTCGTGAACTAATAGGTTCAAGAAAAGACAGTCGTGTGAGTCTATCACGTTATGCGCCAGAGATAGCGGGGATAATAGATCACTATGTTTCACAACAAATCTTCGGCAAAAAAATTGATTTTTCAAAAGACGAAAATGTTGATAAATTGAGAAACCAACAATTAGTCTATTTTATCACAAACAAATTAAGAGAATCTATAAACACATTTTTACAAAATTCAAAATCACATGATGTCATTGAAGCAGAATGGATTCGCTTATCAGAATTTAAAGATTTAAAAATCCGATTGGAACGATCTATTGAAACAAAAAAATGCCTTTATCCATCTATCGATTTTCCATACAAAGGAGGACTTGAAAGAAAGTTTACGGTTGATATTTTAAAAAATGACCCTGCTGTAATTTCTTATGTTAAATTAAATCAATATGTGCATAAATTTTCAATTCTCTATATCAATTCAATGGGATACTTAGTGCCGTATTATCCAGATTTTTTAGTGAAAACCGAAGACGTGATGTACATAATTGAAACTAAATCTGCAAAAGATGCTAAGAATGATATTGATGTGAAAAGAAAAGCAAATGCAGCAGAGCAGAAATGTAGGGATTTTTCAAAAATTAAAACAATTCCCCCGATAGTCCAACCCAGAGAATGGCAATATATTCTAATTCCTCAGGATATTTTTGAAGAAATGGAAAGTTCGGGATTCAACAGTCTAATTGAAAAGTGCGAAAGCAATTTGGCCTTTTTGAAAATGAAAAAAGAATAGTTTTTTGATTAATTTTGTTTTCATAAATATTCAGCAAATCCACAGTTATTGATTGAAAACTAAAAATACACAATATTTTTTACGGCGCCGACACTCTATAAATATATATACTTGCATGCAGTCACAAATCCCGAATTACAACTCCATACAGAAAAAAACTTATAATAAACAAACCAATTTTAATTCATGGAAAATCGCCAAAAAGCAGGAGTAATAGTATTTGCAGGGGCTTTCCAGTTCATTATTGGAATGCTCCTGGCAGAGCTTCTATATCCCGGATACAGCGTATCTGCAAATTATATCAGCGACCTCGGGGCAACATGTCGTGATACCTGTGTGATATACCAGCCTTCTGCCACTATATTCAATATTTCGGTAATATTCCTGGGCATCTTTATTTTAGCTGGTACGTATTTCATATGGCAGGAATTCCAGAACAAGTTCATGTCAGTATTATTAGTATTAACCGGAGCAGGAGCAATTGGAGTTGGTGTTTTCCCCGAAACCGCAGGAAAGCTGCATTTTATCGTTTCTGCAATAGCTTTTCTATTTGGGGCACTCTCTGCAATTTATTCCTGTAAATTAGTAAAAATGCCATATTCTTATTTTTCAGTCCTTCTGGGGATTATGAGCCTGACAGCCTTTGTCCTGATGGGTTTTGAGACTTATTTAGGACTTGGGGCAGGAGGAATGGAAAGGATGATAGCATATCCTGTTTTGCTATGGGGATTAAGTTTTGGAAGCTATTTTATGTCCCCTGAATAGAAATTTCCAGATTAATAAAACACCAAAAAAAACAAAGGGGATGGGATTGAAAACTGCGATGCCAGAGTCTCCAACCCAATCCGGTTAACGCTTTAAGGTTATTAGTACGCTATGATAGCAGGGCGAAAGTATTCACCCTTACATCATTCCCGGCATCCCTGGCATACCGCCCATATCAGGCATACCTGTTCCCGCAAGCAGGTCATCGATTCTCAAAATCATGACTGCTGCTTCAGTTGCAGAAAGAATCGCCTGTGTCTTAATGCGCAACGGCTCGATAACGCCGTTATCCCACATATTCTCGACTTTGCCGGTGAACACGTTCAAACCGCCGTCCTTATTGCCTTTCTCATGCTGGCTTCTCAGTTCAACAAGCATATCAATCGGGTCAAGACCTGAATTCTCGGCAAGCGCCTTCGGGATAACCTCAACCGCATCCGCAAACCTGAGGACAGCCAGCTGCTCCCTTCCGGATAATGTGGA
Source organism: Candidatus Methanoperedentaceae archaeon HGW-Methanoperedenaceae-1 (assembly GCA_002839545.1). Taxonomy (GTDB): domain Archaea; phylum Halobacteriota; class Methanosarcinia; order Methanosarcinales; family Methanoperedenaceae; genus Methanoperedens_A. The sequence continues at coordinate 36,552 of PGYG01000001.1, read as the reverse complement.
AGCATACTCCCGCAGCCTGAGCGCAAGTTCTATTTCCGCTGAACCTGCACCTGCAACAAGTTTCCCGTCCTCGACAGCCGTGCCGACCGCCCTCAAGGCATCCTCAAGAGCCCTCTCAGTACTGTCGACCACGTGTTCCGTACCGCCGCGAATCAGTATGGATACCGCTCTTGGGTTACTGCATTCTTTAATATTCAGGAACTTATCATCGCCGTGCCCTGTTATCTCAACAAGTCCGGCAGTTCCGATATCCGATGAACTGAAATCATCAACGCTTGTGATTAATTTTGCCCCTGTTGCCCTGATAAGTTTATCCATATCATTTCGCTCAACCCGTTCAACTGCAAGGATGTTTGCCTTTGCGAAGAAATGCTGTGCAAGTTCCTCGATACCGAGCTGGCAAAGTACTACATTAGCTCCTGTTGCTGCAATCCTGTCAACAATATCCTTAACAATCTGCTCTTCCTGGTCAAGATACTTCTGGAGTTCACCAGGAGTTGAAATCTTAATCTCAGCTTCAAGTTCCATCTTGCTAAACTCAATCGGGCGCGTGATTAAGGCAATCTTTGCATCTTTTACTTTATCCGGCATGTTATGGTGCGCCTTGTCCTTGTTAAGAATGACGCCTTCTATTAATGCGCAATCATCCAGGCTTGAGCCGACTTTTTTCTCGATTTTTATGTTATTGATATCTACTACCTTCTTGCCATCTTCCTCGTCAACTATGGATTTAATAGCAGACACCACTATTTTTGATAATTTATCTTTTGAAGCTTCTGCGCCTTTTCCTGTCATTGCGGTTAGTGCAATGTTAATAAGGGCTTCATCATCATTTTCTGTGATGGTATGTGTAATGCCATCAAGAAGTTCAATGGCTTTTTCAGCAGCCATCCTGTAACCGTGTGCAATAATGGTTGGGTGGACTCCCTGGTTAAGCAGGCTTTCCGAGCATTCGAGCAATTCGCCGGTTAGCACTGCTGCTGTTGTCGTACCGTCTCCTACCTCGTCGTCCATTGTCTTGGCTACCTCAATGAGCATCCTTGCAGCAGGATGGACTATCTCCATCTCCTTGAGGATTGTTGCACCATCGTTTGTGATTGTAATGCTTCCGCCCACAAGCATCTTGTCCATTCCTTTTGGTCCGAGTGTTGAACGAACCGCTCCTGCCACTGCTTTTGCAGCCATGATATTGCCGCTGAGGGCTTCCCTTCCATGTATTCTCTCAGTACCTTCCCTTAAAATGATGATTGGCTGTCCGCCAAGTTGTCCTGCCATAAATAATATCCTCCATGTATTATATCTTATTGAAATGCATCTTTCCATTCCGCATATGCATTATATAATATTCAAAAGATATTATATCTGCACTGCTATGGATTTTGGTAAAACAATGTTTGAAGTTCTATATAAGGATGACGATGCGCCCCAGTATCTCCGAAGCAAAACGTCAAATTAGCTAATTAACCCAATTTTTAAAAAATGGGGCCCGGGTCGGGATTCGAACCCGAGTCGTAGGATCCACAGTCCCATAGGATGACCAGCTACCCCACCCAGGCACCTTGTGGAGTAACTCCCGTTAATGTACCTAAAAAGGATAAAGGTTTTGATTAAAAAAGCGTTTCTGCAACTTTAATCGCTATTTCACGTCTGGCAGGATAGGCTTTTATTTTTATTCTTGCAGCTATCGTGTCAGGGGTTGTGGCAAGCTGCACAATGCCTTCATACGCTGCCTGCTTATCAAACCTGATATGAAGGGCGCACTGTTCATCAACCCTTTCTGTTATCTGGTTTTTAAGCAATCCCATATCTTTTCCATGAAGGGATGTTTTTAAAAAATCAATAAACCGGCGGCATTTCCTGCCTGTTATACTTGACTGGAAAATAGTAATCGGGTTCCCGAAATGCCCTTCTGAACTTATAATTTCTATATCGTTATCCGGTAAAAAAAGTGACAGGGCGGTTTTCACCCTGTCTTCACTCTCAGTGGCTTGAGCAATGGCTCTGATTGTTATATGATGTATTTCCATCACTTGCCGGTGTTGTTGTGCGAGCGCAGGCTTGGTCTTGTCTTTTCGGTACCTTTACCTTTCGTTCTCTGTCCTCTGCCTTTTGCACCAGCGCTTGTCTTGCCCCTGAAAACACGTCCTTTATGGGTATTGTTGCATATCCAGTTAAGGTTGCGGTCTTTCATAATGACAGGGTGGCTTGTGTCCACAAGTATGGCTTCGTACCATTTGCGCTTGCCGTCCTGACCGACCCAGTAACTGTTCAGTAACTGCGTGTTCGGGTATCTCCGGGCTGCTCTTTCTTCGGCAATCCTCTGGATGCTCTTGCCAGGCGTTATCTTATTAACACCCATGTGTTTTGACCGTCTGCCGCGAACGTATCTTGATTTTCTCCGTCCGCCGCGCCTGACCTGGACGCGTGCGACAATTATTCCCTGTTTGGCTTTGTAGCCAAGGGAGCGGGCTCTGTCAAGTCTTGTCGGGCGGTCTATTCTTAATACAGACGGTTCACGTCTCCATTCCTGCAATCTCTCCCACTGGAGACCTTTTACATACGTCTCATCAGGTTTTTTCCATGCGTCCCTGATATAACCATACATTGATTTCATTGTTTTCACCTTGTGTTTTACGGTTCAGCCCGCTTACGGGCCACATCCCTGCGGGAGATTATCCCGCCACATGGCTGGCTAAGACTATTCCATGGTTATTAAAGGTATGCCAGTTTTTCCGGCTGAAATGCGCTGGAATAGTACAATTCGAATTTTTTACCATAATGTATTTAAAGCTTTAAATACCCTATATAAAGGGAGAACATTATGTCCAAAGCTGAAGAGTCTAAAAAAACGATTAAGATTGAAAACGTAGTAGCATCGACCGGAATAGGAGTAAAGCTTGACCTTAACGAGGTCATCAGGATTCTTGACGGTGCGGATTATAACAAGGAAAGGTTCCCTGGTGTTGTTTACAGGACTAAGGACCCAAAAACGGCAGCACTCATTTTCGGAAGCGGGAAGATTGTATGTACGGGCGCGAAAAGTATCGCTGATGTGCACACAGGTCTTACTAAGGTCTTTGAGAAGCTGCGGCAGCTTGATATTGTTATCGAGGAAAATCCTGAGGTTAAAATCCAGAATATAGTGGCTTCTGCTGACCTTAAGACTGTGCTGAACTTGAATGCTATCGCTATCGGTCTGGGACTTGAGAATATCGAGTATGAGCCTGAGCAGTTCCCTGGTCTTGTGTACAGGATAGCTGAACCAAAGGTTGTTATGCTGCTTTTCGGTTCTGGTAAGCTTGTTGTGACTGGCGGGAAGAAGCCTGAGGATGCCGCTGCTGCTGTTGATAAGATTGTCGAGGAACTTGACGGTCTGGGGCTTCTTTAAGCCCTTATTTTTTTATTTAGAAGTTTTGTTTTTCGAGGATTATTTGGAAAAATTTGAAAATCATGACCACCCCAACCCTCCCAATCCTCGACAACCACATGCACCTGAACCCCAACGGCAGATGCATCGAAGCAGCAAAAGAATTCGCACACGCAGGCGGTACGCACATCGTCCTTGTCTCCCTGCCCCCCTGGTCACTCGGAATCAGCATCAACAAACCAGACGATTACAGGCAGGTATTCGACACCGTGCTGAAAGTCGCGCGCCGTGTTGAAGATGAAGGCAATGTAAAAGTATTCGTCATACTTGGCGTCCACCCGGCAGAACTCACCAAATACTACGGCAGGCTCGGACTTGACAAAACCATCGAAGTCATGAAAGGCGGGCTTGAAATCGCATCCCAATACGTGGGAAAAGGTCAGGCTATCGGTTTAAAATCAGGACGCCCGCACTACGAAGTCGAACCGAAACTCTGGGAGGCTTCAAACGACATCATGCAGTACAGTTTTCAGCTTGCAAAAGACGCAAACTGCGCCGTGCAACTGCACACCGAAAGCGCAACAGAAGAAGGACTAACGGAAATAGCAGGAATAGCGCGGACAGCAGGACTCGCGCCGGAAAAAGTCATCAAGCATTTCTCTCCGCCGCTTATAAAAACCTGTGAAAAAACAGGTATATTCCCAAGCGTCCTTGCAGGCGAAGATGCCATAGAGAAAGCACTCGCAGAAGGCACGCGCTTCATGATGGAAACAGACTACATCGACGACCTCACGCGCCCGGGTTCTGTCCTTGGTCCTAAAACCGTACCCAGGCGGACAAAACAGCTAATCCCCGAATGGGGGGAAGACGTTTTCTGGAAAATACACAAGGAAAATCCCGAAAAAGTGTACGGTGTGGAAATCAACACTTAACTCATTCACGGCAATTCCAGCGCATTTTATGGATTTTTTCCGTTATTTATATAGCCATATAAAAGAATTATAAAAACCTATGGCTCGCGATTACCTGACGCTCGATGACATAAACCTTGACGGCAAGACCGTCCTGTGCAGGCTCGACCTTAACTCGCCCATGGACCCGAAAGGAACCATCCTTGACGACAAAAGGTTCAGGAGCCACATTGCCACACTCAAAGAGCTTGAAGACTCAAAAGTCGTTATCCTAGCCCACCAGAGCCGTGCAGGAAAAAGCGATTTTACCACCATGGAACCCCACTCAGGACTGTTATCCAGACTCATGCGCCGGAATATTTGTTATGTAGATGACATTTTCGGCTCGCATGCGATTGAATCCATTAAAAAAATGGACGACGGCGAAATAATCGTGCTTGAGAATGCGAGGTTCTATTCCGAGGAAGACATAAAACGACCTGCACAGGAACATGCCGAAACCCATATGGTACGGCGTCTTGCCCCTGTATGTGACGTTTTCTTAAACGACGCTTTCTCAGTATCCCACAGGTCGCATCTTTCGGTTACAGGCTTCACACAAGTTATGCCGGGCATCGCCGGAAGGGTAATGGAGAAAGAAATAGACTGCCTAAGCAAGGGACTGCATGGAAATAACCACCCCTGCATATTCGTACTTGGCGGCACGAAAGTGGACGATTCAATCAAAGTCACGAAAAACGTGCTCGAAAACGGGAGCGCAAACAGGGTGCTTGTCACAGGCGTGGTAGCCAATGTATTCCTTGCAGCCTCTGGCGTGGATATCGGAAGCCCGAACCTTAATTTCATTAAAAAACAGGGGTATCTTGACCAGATTGAACTCGCAAAAGAACTCCTCGTTCGTTTCAGTGATAAAATCGGGCTGCCAGTTGACGTTGCACTTAACCGCAACGGCACACGTATCGAGGAAAAAGTCCCCAACCTGAAAACGGAGTTACCTATTAACGATATCGGTCTCGAAACCATGGTGAAATACTCAAACGAAATAAAAAGCGCAAAAACCGTGATAATGAACGGACCAGCAGGCGTGTTCGAAAACGAGTCATTCGCACTTGGTACATACGAGTTAATAAAAGCAGGAACCGAATCGGAATTCTCCATAGTCGGCGGCGGGCACATTGCAGCGTCAGTGGAACAGCTCGGGATTTCCGATAAATTCTCCCATGTAAGTACCGGAGGCGGTGCCTGTATCGATTTCCTTGCAGGCGAAAAACTTCCGGGCATCGAGGCATTAAAAAATGCTGCAAAAAGATTCAGGAAAAAATAAACCAGAGGGTTTTGATTTTACAGGCAGCATGACCCTGCTTGTGCAGGATATTATCGCAACACACCCGGTTTTTTCACATATTAATCCGGATAATGTTTTTATTGCAGTATCACCATCAAACGGCAGTAAAAACGGTGTCCTTGCAAAGCTTCGACCAATGCGCTTTGAGGGCGGGAATAAGACAAAAACAATCAGGGGACGGGAATACACAATACCGGACATCAACATAAACGGTGTCAATATCCTGTATGTAATCTACTTCCATTTACCGCGTTTCCTGAACCACGGCAGCCAGATGAACAGACTGGCAACCGTATTCCATGAATTATACCACATCTCCCCGCTATTCAACGGGGATGTAAGACGTTTACCTGGCAAGAATTTTGCGCATGGAAATTCACGGAAAAAATACGATGAGCTTATTAAATCGTTAACTGAAGAGTATGTTTCAACAGGCAAAAACGGCGAGTACGGAGTCACCGGGTTTTTAAAATACGATTATGCAGGATTAAAAAGAAAATACGGCGCTATCTACGGGGATATGATTCGCATTCCGGCATCTAAGACCAGCCAGATTCAATAAATAACAGGATTATAGAAAAACCTATAAAAAACAGTGTTCAGGCAATATCTTTTGTAGTATCTATCTGGACGCCGTCCCCGACCTTGAACCTTATCATTTCGGTTGTGGGTGTCCTGCCCCTTATCTTTGGTACTGAGAGCTTGTTGGAAATCTTATCTGAATTTTTTTCGAGTTCCACATCAAATATAACATCACATGATTTCAGGATGTCATTTTCAAGTTTCCCGTTACCGTTCTTGATACCGTATAAATAGGTTACACAATTGAGTGTCTTGGTCGCCTCGTATATTATATTTACAAGACGCTTGATTATACCTGGATTAACATGCAGGTTCATGTAAAACGAAAACGAGTCAAAAATAATATTAATATCCCCATCTTCTTCTGCAAGTAATTTTTTCAGGTTGTATTCCGTGAATTCCACAATCTTGTTATCCACGAACTCATTGCCGATATTATCAACCATGTCTCCCTGCGGCGTTATATAATATTCACTGTAAATATCCACAAACATCGTATTATTCGTATTAAATCCGAGATTGTTTATGTCACGCATTACGTACGAAGTACGCCTTTCATTTGAAAAATAATATGTTTTCCTTGACTGCGTGAACTGGTACAAAAAGACTTCAGCCATGGACTTGGCATCTGCATAGATATATACAACAGAACCGGAAGGCAGACCACCACCAAGGGTCCGGTCAAGAACGGGAATCCCTGTAAGCCTGTTTATCTGCTCAGGAAGAATTTCATCTGCTAAACCCGAAGATGAATTATCTTTTGGTATGCTTCGTGTTAGCGTATGTAATATTGATTTCTTTTTTCCGTTTTCCGTGTTTCCGTTTGGCAAGTGTTCGCCTTTCCTATCCTTTCTATATCCGTAATAAACTATACATCCCATGGTTTATATACTTAATCTACATTATTATGATGAGTATGATATTTATTTATGGGAGTTACCTCTCCTGAATTAAAGGAAACGTTATAAACATTACGGTCGTTTTTTATAATTGCCATCCTGATGGCGTGTGTTTTCCAGTGTATCCATACAAAGCGCCATGCCGTTTTTTGCAGTTTTGCTGTCCTTATTCAATCCGGAAGCAGATTGGAAACATTTAAAAGCTTCATCAATATTCCCTTTCCGGTAAAGCGCATTTCCTTTATTATTATAAACCACGTAATCCACGGGATTAATTTCAAGGGCTTTATCATAACAATCAATCGCTTCATCAATTTTCCCGGATTTTGCAAGTGCCAGCCCTTTATTGTTCCACGCCGTATTATTACCAGGATTTAGCAGGAGTGATTTGTCATAATTTTCGATTGCCTGCCCGTACCTGCCTTCTGAATACATGGTATTTCCCATCACCAGGTATTCTTTTGATTCTTCATCATCACCATGCGGTTGGGATTTCCCGGCGTCTGTCCCTGACTGCCCTGCAGCCGGATTTAATCCTGGCACATGGTGTGGTTTATTTATAAATGGCAATGCCTTTTTATTATCATGGATGGACGGAGTGTTTTTAGTAAAAACTGCATTTTTTTCTTTCTCCCTCTTTTTTGAAACAGCAAGCCCTTTATTTCTCCAGATTTTTTCAATTTTAGGGTCAATACCAAGTGCCCTGTCATACGAATCAACGGCTTCTGAAAAACAACCTGTTTTTTCAAGTGCAATACCCCGGTTATTCCACGCGGCTGCATCATCAGGGTCAATCCCGAGCAGCCTGTCGTATAAAGAAATCGCGCCCTCAGGGTCCCCTCTTCCTAACATAACATCCCCTTTACCGCGCCACGCATCAATGTCGCGCGGATTCAAACCGATAAGGATGTCATAACACCTGACTGCTCCTGAAGTATCACCAAGATAGACAAGCGCAAGAGCCTTGTTGTGGATAATAGACTCGTTTCCCGGCTTTATCCCAAGCGCCATGTCGTAACACGCAACAGCATCCGAGAGTCTCATCATTCTCTCCATTGCAAGCCCGAGGTGGTACCATAAACTTGCTGATCCAGGGTTAATCCCGAGAGCTTTCCTATAGAATCGTGCAGCTTCGGCATACATGCTTTTATCCATCATGTCACATCCTTTTTTGAACAAAAGCGCTGCTTCCTGCGGATGGACTGTGTTTAATGTGTCATCGGGAGTGTTTTTCTTGTTCCGTATTATCCTTTCATCAGGGCGCATAAACATAAGATTTTGATAATATAACTACCTGGACTTTAAGCTTATGTGTTATCACTAAATTCACGGCATATAACATTGACCGCCCTCTTTGATTTTCCTTATACTCTCATTGAACGACAGTGGCTCAAACCCGAAAATCCTGTCAAGGTCATTTGGTTCTGCGAGCATGTTATTGTGCAGTGACTCTATCAGCCAGTAAGCAACATTCGCATCAACCGGAGCAAGTTTTCCAAGGACATACGCTGAAAGCCGCCGCCATGAACCCGGAACCGGCACGAAAATCCTTTTTAAACCAAGCTCTTTTGCGTATTCCTGCATCAGTTCCTTATAAGTAAACACATCGGGACAGCCGATATCGTAACATTTGTTAATTGTTTCCTGTTTATCAAGACACTCTACGAGGTAGCGGATAACATCCCCGATATATACGGGCTGAACCTTTGTATTCTGCCAGTCCATTACCGGGATTACCGGGAATTTCCTGACTGCCGTATCAAGGAGCTCAAACGCCGCACCCTCCCTTCCGATAATAACGGATGCCCTGAAAATAGTATAATCGATACCGCTGTTCTTGATTATCTCTTCCACTTCCTTCCTGCTTGCAAGATGGTGTGACAGTTTCTCTTCAGGATTGCTCATGCCGGTTAAGTGTATAATCCTCTTCACGCCGTTTACCTTGCAGGCTTTGACCATGTTTGTTATGGCGCGCCTGTCAAGGACATCGAACCGTTCCTGTTCGTCCTGCTTTCCCATCATATGGATGAAATAATAAACAGTATTTATACCCTCGGTTGCCCTGGCAAGGGAGTCGTAATCAAGTACGTCGCCTATTATATGGCTGACACCTTGTTTTCCAAAGTTTACAGGTTTTCTTACAAGGCATCTTACGGACAGGTTATTTTCAGACAATTTTTGCAGAACCCTCTCGCCTATGAAACCGGTTGCACCTGTGAGTAGTATCATATATTGTCTTTTTGGGGTGAGTCGTCTTTAATTTATCTGTATTTTTTTTGACAGAACAGAAAAAACCAAAAGTGATATAAATCCTGAACGCTATCATCCAGCCAATGAAAGTTTACAAAACATACGAGGATTTACCCAAGATAAAACTGCCGTTCGGGCAGGAAGTTTTTATCAGCGACAGCACTATCAGGGACGGCTCCCAGATGCCGGGAATAGTGATGAAAAAGAGGCACAAGCTCCAGATTTTCGAGTACCTTCACCAGATTGGTATCGAAAAGCTTGAAACGTTTGTGTATAACGAGCGCGACCAGGAAGCTGTCAGGGAAATGCTTGACAGGGGTTACGAGTTTCCCGAAGTTACAGGGTGGGCGCGCGCAAACCCGAAGGATATTGATGTTGTCCTTAAGATGGACGGGATTAAGGAAACTGGTATTTTAATGTCGGTGTCTGATTCACATATTATTGACAAGATGGGGCTTGCAAGCCGCGAGGAGGCTGAGAAGAAATACACAGACGCGCTTCAGTACGCAGTTGACCACGGGCTTCGCACAAGGGCGCATATTGAGGATATGACCCGCGCTGATAACGAGGGATTCGTATTGCCGCTTGTTAAGAAACTGCTTGAGATTGACCCTGGTTGTACAATCAGGATGTGCGATACGCTTGGTTACGGTCTTCCTTTTGCTGATGTTGGTGAACCGTATGGCATCCCTTACCTGACCCGGAGACTCCGGGAAATCGGGGCAATAAACATCGAGACGCATATACATGATGATTTCGGTTTGTCTATTTCCAACTCCCTTGCAGGGTACTGGCATGGCGCTAACTGGTCAAGCCTTACGTTTTTGGGAATTGGCGAGCGGGCAGGGAATGCAGAGCTTGAGAAGATTGCTATTTTCCTCATGCAGAGGGTTGAAGGGTTTGATAAATACAACCTGGAATGTGTCACCGAGTTTGCACGATATATGGAAAAGGAGATAGGTATCAGGGTTCCGCGCAATAAGTCTGTTGTGGGGAAGAATATCTTTGCCCATGAAAGCGGGATTCATACAGCAGGCGTGATAAAGAACCCGTTCACATACGAGCCGTACCTTCCTGAACTTGTGGGTGGGAAGAGGCTGTTATTGATAGGTGATTCTTCAGGGCTTGAGGTTATTCGCTTCAAGGTTGAGGAGACACTGAATGAGTTAATGCATATCGAAACAACGGTTGATAAACAAGACCCGCGCGTGAAAGCCATACAGGCTGATATACAGAAGCTGTATAACCAGGAGAAGCGCGTGTCAGCCATTTCTGATGAGGAGCTTAAAAAGTACGTTGAGAAGTACTTCATGCTTGAGCCAATCATCGATGGGCGCAGCGCTGATGAGATGTAACAGATTGGAGAAAACAAAGTAAAAGTTGCTGTAGCCTAATACTAACCCAGTGACTTCAACCACTGGCAATTGCCGTTGTCTGTCACCGTAAAAACCCTGTATCAGGCATTATCGCGTGTACCGCGTTGGGGTTGTCTGTACGGTCATAGACTGGCTTTGCCGTTCTTGCGCAAGGACCTAACAACACGATTGGTCCGGTTCGTAGGCCGGACAGCACCTAATAGTACTCAGGTAATATGTATTTATCCCCTGAGCATCTTCATGATGTCGTGCTTTGTCACGACACCCACCACTTTTCCCTTTTCAAGCACAAGGACAGCAGGGTGCTGTTCCACAATCCTTGAAACAGAATTAGCATCCGTATTCGGGGAAACCGTCGGGAACGATTCATCCATTATATCCCCGACAGGAAGATTTGAAAGCTTCTTGATATCCTGGTCTGTCATTGAATGAACAATCCGGTCGGTTGAAATGCTCCCGACAGGCACACCGCCATCAATAACAGGCATCTGGGAAAAACCGTGCTCTTCCAGAATCCTTGCTGCCTGCTCAACCGAATGGTCAGAACTCGTATGAATCACAGGCGTATGCATGATTTTCCTGACCTCAACCCGCTCCTTCCTTGCCAGGTCAAATGCATTGAATATCTTACGCATCGTTGAAAGACGCGGGTCAACATCCCCTGCTTCGATACGCGCAATCAATGGCTGGCTCACGCCTGCGCGCGATGCAACTTCATTCTGGGTAAGCCCAAGTTCATGCCTTATTTTTTTAAGGTCTTCAGGTGTTGGAAGGAACATAATATCAGTATTACTATGAGTAATAAGTAGTATATTAATATTACTGTGGGATATATTGCCGCATTAGTGTTACGGCAGGTTAAATACTGTTATTCAATCTTCCTCAGCATAAAAGACCCGTCACGCATACGGAAAAGCTTCTCTTTCAGTATCCCGTACTTATGGTAACTCATAGCCTCGACCTGCCTGATACCGAGATGTTTCATTATGACTTTCCCGTCAACCTCTGACATCCCAAGCTCTTCCACAGGTTTTGATGTCCTGATGCTTTTTCGTGCATAAATTATCCCGTCTTCAAGATTCGCGCCTGCAAAACCCTTTGCGTCTTTCAGGATAATAGTTCCTTTTTTCATGTACGCGCCGGCAAACTCACCAGCCAGTCCCTTAACCACAACCATTCCTCCGTCAAGGTGCGCGCCTGTGTTCATTCCCGCATCCCCGGTAACGTGGACTGTGCCTTTTGTCATCAAAAGCCCTGTGCCGTTATATACATCGCCTTCCACCGTGATAAGGGAATCACAGTCACACCGCGCTGCAACTGTCCCGCGAAGTATCCTGTCATCCAGCAACAGGTGTTTCTTTTTCCTGTCAAAACTGTTCCCTGAAAGCTCGTCTTTCCCCAATCCATTGCAGAGAATATCAGTAATCGACCTGAATTTTCGGAATCCTTCCTCATCAGACACAACCTCGACAATATTGCCCACCGGCTCTTCGATACTTCCTTTAACATAGATTGTACCTGAAACCATGCCCATTCCCATCTCAGGAGAAACGTTTCCTTCCACATAAATGGTTCCAGCTTTTTCAGGTTTGCCCTTTCCGCCGAAATGCTTTAAACCCACGCCCATGCTGTAACCAAGCCTTTTCCCGGCATTCCCGGAAATCCTGACCTCTTTTTGTTTTTTCAGTTCATCAACAAGGTTCCCGAACGTAAAATCCGTATCCTTCTGTGAAGGTATTATGTCGCCAGGGCGCAGTTTCTGGTCCTGCCATGTGAAATTATATGTGTAATCGCAGAGGTTATCAACAGTGTTCGTGAGTTCAAGTTCCATAAGGCCTTATTCCTTTTTTGATTCAATATTCGCGTTCCCATCCATTAAGTTTATTAGGTTATTCCCCTTTACCGCAAGGTATAGTATTCTCAAATCCACACCCTACAAAATGCAGGAATCCGTCACTATGAGCAAGATTACAATCGACCCGAATATCAGGTATATGGAAGGAACACAACGGGTACTTGACCCTGAGACCACGCTTCTGAATACCACAAAGCTCCTCCCTGAAATCGGCGTGACACGGATAGCCAATATTACAGACCTTGACCGTGTCGGCATCCCGGTATTTTCAGCAATAAGACCAAGCGCGGGACAGGGTGCAATTTCAATTTATTCAGGAAAAGGCTCAACCGAGACCAATGCGAGGATTTCTGCAATCATGGAAAGCTTTGAGAGATGTCTTGCGGAACAGCCTGAAACCAGCAACAACTTAAACGGTATCCAGCTTGAAGCCGAACGGGTAATCGATACTTACGAAAGCATCAGTGAGAGTTACCCGACATTGTATCCTGATGCCCTGCTTTTACCTATGCCGTTTGCCAGTGATACCTCTATTGAATGGATTTCAGGGTTGGATATTTTGAATGATGTCGAAGTCATGGTTCCGTCAAATGCCGTGTTCCACCCGTATAACCCTGCGGGCAGCAGCCAGCTTTTCAGGAGCAATACAAACGGTCTTGCCTCAGGGAATACCATTGAGGAAGCGGTTCTTCACGGTCTGCTTGAGGTTATTGAAAGGGATGCACTCGGGATTGCAGAATATACCAGGAATCCTGGGCGGGAAATCGTGCTTGACGAATCAGACGGTTTGAATTACGAACTCAAGCGGCGCATGGAAGAAGCTGGCGTGCAGGTAAAACTCTGGCTCCTTGACCATGACGTGGGTTTACCAACTGTCGTTGCTGCAACAGATGATACGGTCCTTCATGACCCTGCGCTTCTTGTCATGGGAGCCGGCTCGCACCTGTCGCCTGAGATAGCTGTGGCAAGGGCGCTTACAGAAGCGGCGCAGAGCCGTGTCGTCCAGATACACGGGGCGCGCGAGGATACGGACAGGGAACAGGTTGTGCGTACTTTCGGGTATGAGCACATGAAACGGATGAACTGGTTCTGGTACGAGGAACTTGAGACCGTGCGGATGGATGAAATGGAAGATAAATCCAGTAACACGCCTTATGCGAATATCAATACGGTAATTGAACTTCTTGATGATGCTGCCGAGGGGGCAATAATAGTCAATCTTTCACGCGGAGTGGATATCCCTGTTGTAAGGGCGGTTATCCCGTATTTTGAACTTTATACGATTGACAGGGAGCGCACAGGAAAGCGTATCAGGATAAATAAGAAGAGAGTGAGAGCGGCATGAAAGTCGTGGTCTATACAGGTATGAGTATAAGCCACAGCGAAGCGAAGAATATTCTGGATGCAGATTACCGCCCGCCTGTGAAGCGCGATGATATCAGGAAGATAATAGGTTCCTCGCCGGATATCATCGGTATAATAGAAGGAGTTTTTTTTAACAGCGCGGCTGTTGCGCACCGTGAGATTATCGAGGCGCTAAAAGAAGGGATTACCGTTGTCGGGGGGTCAAGCATGGGGGCGCTTCGTGCTTATGAGCTTGAGCCTTACGGGATGATTGGTGTTGGCAGGATTTATGAGATGTATAAAAACGGTGTACTTGAGTCTGATGATGAAGTCGCGGTTACGTTTGACCCTGAGACGCTTGAGCCGTTGTCTGTCCCGCTTGTGAATATCAGGCTGACACTTGATGCTGCACAGGATGCAGGAGTACTCACGCAGGAACAGGCGGCTGGAGTGCTTGATGTTACCCGTAAGATATTTTATCCTGACAGGAATTTCAGGAATATCGCAGATGAATGTGTAAAAAAAGGAGTTATCGGGGAGGAAGACCGGAATAAGCTGGTTGATTATTTCGTGGAGAACGAAGTTGATGTGAAGCGTGAGGATGCCGTTCTTGTGCTTCGGAAAATTAAGGAACTCAATAAATCATGAATCTTATTCAAAATATCAGGTAACAATATGAAAATCGCATGGGGAATAACAGGTGCAGGGCATTTCCTGCGCGAAAGTTTTGACGTTTTCAAAGACCTAAAACAAAATAACAACGACCTGAAAGTCACCACATTCCTCTCAAGCGCAGGTGAAGAAGTTGCCAGGATGTACGGACTTGAAGACAAACTCAAATCAATATCCAGCGGCGAATACCTTGAAGAGCTCTTCCCTGAAAGCGGGCAGGGTGCAAGCATCCCGAAAGCAGGCAGGTTCCTGCTCCACAAATACGACTGCCTTATCGTAACCCCAGCAACATCCAACACAGTTGCAAAAATAGCCCATGGGATAGCAGATACGCTCATAACAAACATAGTGGCACAGGCAGTGAAAGGCAGCGTACCGGTTTACATAGTCCCTGTTGATATTTCAGGCACCATAGAATCACGGATGCCTTATTTCATAGACCGGGAAATATGCATGAAATGCGAGCTTTGCCCGCCGCGTGAACACTGCCCGCACAATGCAATAACCGACCAGATACAACTACTGAAGTGTACAGGATGCGGGGAATGCATCAAATTGTGCAGTTATGGTGCCATCCAGGGCGGATTGGCAACACTCAGGGTCAGGGATGTGGATTCAAGGAACGTAGAGCTCCTGAAATTGCTTGAAGGAATAACCGTACTTGAAAACCCGCAGATTATTCCTTGTGCGATTCTGTAATAAATCATCAAAAAATAGAAGTACTAATGGACACAATTAGCGAACGAGGTAAAACATTGTTTCCCACAAAGAAAGTACAGACATTGATAGGTAAACGAATCCAGGTTGAAATGAAAGGTGACAAAAACACTCTTGAAGGAAAACTTGAAAGTGCTGACGATTACCTGAACCTTCATCTTACTGACACACATGAGATTAATGAAGGAGTGAAAGCCCGTTCCCTTGGTTCAGTTGTATTAAGAGGAAACAACATAATTCTTATTGTTCCTGTTGCGGAGTAAAATGGAAACTGAAGAAAAAGTCATTGAAATAATAAAATCAAGTGAAGACGGTATTCTCCAGAAAGACCTGTGGAAAGATGCAGGAATTGACCGCAGGAAATGTTCACGGATAATCGACAAGCTGAAAAAGGATGGAATAATTACAAGAAACCTGGAATCAGGTAAGGGTTCAAGAACCTACCGTATCAGGTATCTCAAGAGGAAAAAAGAAGAACTCAAGGACTTTTCCCTGCTGCTTGTAGAGAATATGTTTGCCCCGTGCACCGGCTGCACAATTGAATGTTTCCCTGAACGCTGCATGCCCCTGACAGACTGGATTTTTGAACTTGTTAAGAAATAGTAAATCCGGGAACAAGAAAAATTCATCCGGTTTTAACGTCCTTTCTGCCCGATAAACAACTGTTCGACCCGTTCTATTGAATCGCTATCCTGCGCCGACTTATCACTCCTGACATTTACAAGCCTGGGAAAACGCAGGGCATAACCTGATTTATAATTCTGGCTTTTCTGTATTTCCTCAAAAGCCACCTCAAACACAACCTCTGGCTCAAAATCAATATTCTTTGCGCTTTCTGAAATCACAAGTTCCTTAAATATAGCTGTCAGGTCAGAAAGCTGCTCATCCGTAATTCCGGTAGCAACGCGCCCTATGGTAAGCAGCCTGTCAGAATCCGGGTCACGGCATGCAAGCAGGTATGAACCGATGAAGTTTGCCCGCCGCCCTTCTCCCCATTCCCCTCCTACTACCACAAGGTCAAGGGTCTCCATAACAGGTTTTAATTTAAGCCAGTTCTTACCCCGTTTACCAGGCATGTACAGCGAATCAGGGCTTTTCAGCATAACTCCTTCATGCCCTCCAGCCAGTGCTTTCCCGTATATATCCTCTATTTCTGAAACATTGCCTGTCACAGTCTGTACTGCAAGAACCTCAGGGTCACATACACTTTCAAGCTTTTTCCTGCGGACTTCCATGGGTTCGTCAATAAGGCTTTCACCGTCAAGGTAAAGAATATCAAAAAGGTAAAAATGCAATGGTATTTCCTGTGCAGTAGCTGCAACGTCATGCTTTCGCCTGAAACGCCTGAGTATCTCCTGGAACGCCATAGGTCTTTTATCTTTTCCCAAAGCAACAGCTTCACCGTCAAGAATAACCTTTTCCGCATTTACATGTTTTTTTACGGAACTCACGACATCGGGAAGTGAAGCGGTCACGTCTTCAAGTTTCCGGGAATAGATGGTCACCTTATCGCCGTTTTTATGTACCTGGATACGCGCACCGTCAAACTTCCACTCAACCGCAACTAAACCCATTTCTCCCACGGCTTCGTTTATGCCTGATGCAACCTGGGCCAGCATCATCTTTAGCGGTCTTCCGACTTCAATACCCAGTTTAAGAAGACCCTGCTCACCTTCTTTCTTAGCAGTGTATGCAACTTCCCCGAAATCATTCGTAAGCATATACCCGCGCTCAACAATTCCCACAGGAACCCCGAATGCCTCAGAAATTGCATTTCGTACAATTCCTTCCCCGACACCGATACGCATTTCCTCAATTGAAAGGCGCGCTATGTAAACCGCTTCACCTGGTTTTGCCGTCCCGAAAAGGTACTGCAAATTCTTGATTTTCGAATCCTGCGAATTTTTACCTGTGAGGGTGGCAATCTTCTTAAAACGTGAATACACATCACTGACTGAAAGTTCACCTTCTGAGAATAAATTAAGGTGCGTTTTCCCGGACTCCATTGCTTTTTCAGCAGCCAGCCCGACATCGCCGGTTTCTTTTACAAAACCTTCTATGCGCTTAACAGGAAGCGACGAAGCCTTTGATATTGCAGCATATAGAAGGCTCGGACCGATACCGAGTTCCTGGCTGCTCCAGACAGGGAAAACACTGCCCATAATGAATCTTGTAACAATCCCAAGTTCTTCATCATCCACTTCCCTTAAAAAACCCGCAACTACCGATGTCATTTCAAGGGAACCTGGAATTCCCTCTACTTTGTTACATACCTTTGCAAACTCTTCAAAAGATGTCATAAATGAATAATGAATATACGATTGTTTAATCAGAGTCTTTTCTTATCGTATCATATACAACGTAAATCCCCAGAAATGTTACGATTAAAAAAACTGAAGTGACAACGAGTGATAACAGGTTGCAACCACCGCTATAATACGTATAAGTACCACTTATGTCTCCGATAAGCATCCCGTAACCGGTTATCCTGTATACAAGCCCGACAAGCCCGACTACGATTAAAACCACACCTGCAAATAATCTGTCACTTGGGTCTAACTTGATACCCATTATACCCTCCAATCTGATAAAATTAAATATAAAAGGGTATTGAAACCCTTTTATTAATTACTTTGTTTTTCCAAGTGCCGCCATGTGTATTGTACCAATATCAGTACCATGACAGTTTGTACAGTACTTTCCTCTTGAGAGATGTACTATAATCAGGTCACCATTACTGGGCTTAAGTGAATTGGGCGGTGCGGCATGGCACTTCTCACATACTGTGTAATGACCCGGACCCTCTCCTTTTTCCACTGTCGGGATAGTTGGCGGGAAACCATGGCATGTGTCACAGTTCAAACCAATTGTCCCCTGTCCTATATGGATATTATGAACCTGGCTGCCGTGGCAGTTTATACAGAGTTTTCCACCATTTAAATGCTGGTTAATTTTCTGCGGCTCAGTATGGCATAATTCGCACTTTATTGTTTCAACTTTTTTTTCTGCAACCGGTGCAGGGGTTGGAGCTGATGCTTTCACTTCTTTTGTTGATTCAGCAGCCTTAATATCTTTTTGCGTATCAGCGGGTGTTTCATGTGTTTCCGGAGTTACTTTACCAGAATTATCTGACGCTGAACCACCACCGGATGTTAAATAATATCCACCTGCTGCAACAATTAATAATGCTACTATTATTGCGATATAAATCGGAACCTTCGACGCGCTATCATTCATTAAATCACCATGCTCAATAGAGATGTATATCTTTTTAAATGTTTTGGTTTTTATACGGTTTACTTTTTAAAAAATACGTAGAAAAAACAATTGAAATGAAAATGTAAAGGGATTTAAGTGCGGAGGATGGGATTCGAACCCACGAACTCCTACGAGACCAGCCCCTCAAGCTGGCGCCTTTGACCGGTCTGGGCGACCTCCGCAACTGGATACCATCCTTATGACATAGCCATAAGATATATTTTTGCAATTATCGTAAATAAATTAAAGGAAAGAAAACAAAGTCTTTCCTTTAAAGAGTGTCAAGTATTTCGCCTAATTGCCCTGCTTTTTTCTTAATAGTGTTTACTGCTTCAACGGCAAGTTCTGCTGCCGTCATGGCACCTGTGGTTTCAAACGTCATGACAAATGAATCATCTTCCTCAGTGACCTTAATTGAGTCCATATCACATGCTTCAACACATAAATTGCACATCGAGCAGTCGAGAAGATTTACTGCTTTAATACTGTTCCCGTTTATTTCAAGAACATTTCGGGGGCACGCTTCAACGCATTTTTCACAATAATCGCATTCCCCGATTGTTATAACCGGCATTTTCTTGTATCCGCTTGCAACGCCTGCCTGCCATTTGGCATGATTCCTGCCAGTTCCGAGCCTTGCAATTGCCTCAACAACAACCTTATGCGTTTCTTTAAGTTCAACAATAGGTACTGTATCATCAGCCGGCTTGACACCAGGATCGGTTGAAACCAGCTCAGATGAGGTAACCAGCTTAGGACCTTCAGCACTCAGGGTCAGTGTGACCTGGCAGGATGCACAGCCTGCACCGCCGCAGGAACAATCTTCCGGTAAAACGTAGGTGCTGGTATCTGCTTTCAGGGGTATCAACCCCATTCTCAGGGCAAGCTGTTCATCATACAGGACTGATGTGTTGTCATAGATATTCACATCATCTATTGCTAAAACCGGAACTTCAGCCAGGATGCTCCTCCTGAGTCCGTTTGCAAACGCAGTGGATACACCTGAAAGGATAAACTTTGCCTTACGCTCGGAAATCTCGATTATATCAATATCCATTTTAGACGCGCCTTCCCTTTTTAACCCATGTACCATCATGGGGAATGGGTGTTACATCTTCAATTCGTCCGATTTTAATTCCTGCTCTTGCAAAAGCCCGTATTGCTGCCTGTGCTCCAGGACCTGGACTGCGGTGGTTATTGCCGCCTGGCGCCCTTACTTTTATATGTACGCCTACAAGTCCCTTGTCCCTGATTTTATCAGCAATCTCTGTTGCCATCTGCATGGCAGTGTACGGGGAACTTTCATCCCTTGCCGCTTTTGTCACCATGCCGCCGCTTATTTTTGCTATAGTCTCTGCACCTGTTACATCAGTAATGGTTATCAGGGTATTATTAAACGACGAATATATATGGGCTACACCCCACTTCTCTGTTGCCATTATTATACCTCCGCCTTAGTTACATCCGCTCCCGCATTTGAGTGCGGCGGCGTTTTCTTTTCGTTTTGCTTCTCTGTTACGTTTACCACTTTTTCTACGACCTTTGCAGGTCTTTCAGGGTGTGATTCACTTAAAAGTGGTGAACCACGGTAATAATCCAGCAATAATTCCTCTTCCCTTGAAACAATATAACCTGGTATGGTTGTCTTACGACCGTTAACCGAGATATGACCATGTACAATAAACTGCCTTGCCTGTTTTACCGTGTTGGCAAGTCCCTGTTTATGCACCTGTGTCTGCAAGCGCCTCTCAAGGAAATGATTTATTTCAAGCGAGAGAATGTCATCGAGCCCTGCATCCTGGGGTAAAAGGCTGTATCTTTTCAGGCGGTTCAGGATATTTTCAGAATCCCTGGAAATATGACCCTCAAGTTTTCCTTTTGCACTCTCTGCAAGGAGTTTTCTTGCCAGTTCCCTGTATTTTTTAAGGTTGCTGTGGGTTTTCCATACTTCCTTTTTGTTTCTTAGCCCGTATGCTTTTACAAGTTCGACCTCAGATGCCATCCTGACAGCTTGCCAGGGATGTTTCGGCGTATCATACGATTTAGTGTTTTTTCCTGGGTATCCCATAATTTAACAGCTCCTTACTTCTTTGGGGCTGACCTCGATACGCCCACCGTGGTTCCTCTCCTGCCTGTAGCCCTTGTACGCTGTCCGCGCACCCGCAGACCCCTGTCATGCCTCAAGCCTTTGTAGGAACGGGTCTTTTTCATGGTATTCAAGTCTTCAGTCAGGCTCATGTAAACATCAGTTCCGATAACATGTTTGTATTCGCCTGAAATTAACTCGTTTTGTTTATTCATCATCCATGTCGGGATGATGTTTGAAATATTATCAACTGATGATTGTAATTTTTCGATTTGGGCATCTTCAAGATAACCAATCGTAGCTTTCGGGTCAACGCCTGAGTGTAATACCAGTATCTTGGCTACCCTCCTGTTGATGCCTTTTATTCCGGTCATTGCTAATAAAACGCTTCTACTGCCTTTAAGGTCAGTACCGGCAATACGAACCAGGTGTTTTATTTCATCGTCTTTTTCCTGGGGTTTCCCGGATGGTTTCTTTTCTCCTTTCGGAGGAGCATTTTTGCGCTCTTTCTTTGCCTCTTTAGGCTTTTCTTCTACAGGAGCTTGTTTTACTGCTGCCTGTACTGTTTTTTCTATTTTAGTTTTGTTATCTTCTTTAGCCATTGTTATCCTCCTTTGGCTTTAGCCCCGGTCCTCACCGGCGCAGCCCTTTAATTCGGGCAGACCTAATACCTTTACATGGCATTTATATTTTATGTACGAGACAGTACTTCCGATTTAGCTTAGTTCCGAACGAGCTACTTGGAAGTATTGTAAGAAATCCTTAACCGATGACAAATGAAAACATTTTAAGCTTTGGAGTTGAATAGGAAATAATGCCAGTTGACCCAATATGCAACCAGAACGTTGATGAAAAAACTCCGTTCAAATCGGTTTACAAAAACAAGGAATACCATTTCTGTTCGGATGCCTGTAAAAAGAAATATGATGAGCTTGATAAAAGCGTTATCCGCGTCAGGCGCTCGTTAAAGGATAAGGAAAAAATATCCTTCGGCAAGCTCAGGCGCGAGGTTATTGACCCCGGAATCTGCACGCTTTGCGGTGCGTGTGCGGCAAGCTGTGAAGTTCTCTCTGTGGTAAACGGGAAACCTGCCCTTACCGGCAAGTGTACTGCCTGCGGCGTATGTTACAACCAGTGCCCGCGTACAATTACCACCGAGAAAGCCCTGATAGGCACTGTTCGTGATGTTTTTACGGCAAAATCACTTGTTCCAGAAGTGAAAGGGCAGGACGGCGGCGTTGTGACATCCATGCTCCTGTATGCGTTTGAGGAAGGATTGATTGACAGCGCGGTTGTTACGGTTAAAAGCGATGATGAACCGTGGAAACCGATACCGATAGTGGCGCAGAGTCGTGAAGATATTTTAAGGTCGGCTGGTTCTATTTATGTGCACTCCCTTACAATGGAATCGTTGATGAGCGCAATAAAACAGGGTTCGCGTTCCATAGGTTTTGTCGGACCGTCATGCAACATTGACGCAGTTGATAAAATGACAAAATCCCCATATGGTTTACTGCATATGTTCATGAGGGCTAATATTTTGAAACTTGGTCTTTTCTGCATGGACACGTTCAATTATGACGGCTTGAAAAGTTACCTTGAGGGAAAGGGCATACCACTTTCTACTGTTTCGGAAATGAAAATCAAGAAAGGAATGTTCCGTGTCGGTGCAGGCTCAGAACACGAGTTTCCGCTTGGTGAACTCGATGCATACAGGAACGGCTCCTGTACAGTATGCACTGACCTGACTGCTGAAAAGTCAGACCTGTCTTTCGGAGGTGTCGGCTCAAAAGACGGGTATACTACTGTTCTTGCGCGTACGGGGCTGGGTCTTGAGCTATTCAATGATGCAGAGGACCGCGGCTATGTCAGGATTGAAGAACTTGGCAGGGAAGGACTTGATAAGGTACTTAATCAGGCAAAAGCCAAGAAGGTACAGATGTACATGATTAAGAAGAGAATTAAGGATGGGAAAGGTTTATGAGTGAACACAAGTATTGTGGAGCCAAAGAAATACATTGGAGGACATAGATTACATGGGAAAAACCGGCACCACAAAATGGGGCAGAGTAAAAGGCAGGAAAGGAAAAGTTATAATGGTTCCCGAATCCGAACTCACTCATAAACGTCCAGGTCCTGGACAGCGCTATACTTCATCAGGTTCAAAGCGCAGGAAAATACCACGCTCACCAAAAGCTATCGTTAAGTCAGCGTAACTTTTTTTACACGGACAGGCTTTCAGGGTCTGTCTGTTAATTTTCTGTTTTTAGCAGGATGTTTTGTGCTTATAGGAATATTCATATCCAGCCCAAATGCTAAATTAGATATGCCACGAATAACATCAATATAGTAGTCTATGCTAACCTCAAGAGTCAGGAATGAACTGGAATTGTTAAAAAGGCACATTATTGTGTTAAGAAAGGTGATGGACAGCGGACCAATCGGTATCATGAAACTTTCAATGGAGACAAAGATACCTGACCATCAGGTGAGGTATTCGCTGCGGGTTCTTGAGCAGCAGGGACTTATAACACCAACAACACAGGGAGCAGTTGCATCAAAGTCGGCTCATGAGGCGCATTCCGGTTTTAATACCGAATTTGGAAAGATTCGGGAGATGATGACAGATATAGAAGAAACAGGCTCCGAATAACTATGTCTCTGGAACCAGGTGCGGGGCGGAAGACGAAATATGAGTACCTATACCACATAGCAGATGCCAAGTTCCGTGCATACGGCTGCACGCTTGAGGAGGTTTTCGGGAACGCTGCACTGGCTATGTTTAATGTCATGACAGATACGACCAACCTCAAACATGAAATAATGCAACAGGTAGACTTAACCTCACATGATATTGAAACATTGCTTGTTGACTGGCTTTCCGAGTTGCTGTACCTGTTTGAGGTAGAGGGAATCATATTCAGTAAGTTTGAGGTAGGCAGTATTAAACATACAGGAGATGGTTTTTCGTTAAGTGCAAAAGCAATGGGTGAAAACATCGACCTGTCAAAACACTCGTTTGATACCCAGGTAAAGGCTGTGACTTTCCATGAACTAAAAGTCAGGAAAGACGACGGGTTTTGCGTCCAGGTTGTGCTGGATACGTGACGAAAATACGCCCCTGCATCAAACTTAATAACATGTCATAACATATTATCATTATCGTGCTGGAGAATAAATTAAAGTTACCGGATGATAACATGCCTGAAGAAACACAGATTGATGCAGGAAGCATCCTTACCAAAATCAATGATTATACGTGGGACATACCGCAGGATTACAAACCTGGTATGAGGGTACCGGGACGAATATTCGTTTCAAGGGCATTGCTTTCCAGCCTTGAAAAAGAAACCATCGAGCAGACTGCCAACGTGGCAACCCTGCCAGGCATCCAGAAATATGCAATGGCAATGCCTGACGCACATACAGGTTACGGTTTCCCCATCGGCGGCGTGGCTGCTTTTGACAGGGAAAACGGAATAATAAGTCCTGGAGGCGTGGGATATGACATAAACTGCGGTGTCAGGATAATAAAGACAAACCTTACTGTGGATGAAGTGCGCCCAAGAATGAAAGACCTGATTGAAAAACTGTTTAATGAAATTCCATCAGGTGTGGGTTCAAAAAGCAAGATTCGTGCTTCTGACCGGGAACTGACAGACGCTTTCCTCCACGGCGCTAAATGGGCGGTTGAAAGCGGCTATGGTACTGAAGACGATATCCGGCACTGTGAAGAAAACGGTTACATGGATGCTGCTGACCCTTCAAAAGTAAGTGAGAAAGCACGCAAACGGGGAAAACCCCAGTTCGGGACACTTGGAAGCGGCAACCACTTCCTTGAGGTTCAGTACGTGGATGAGGTTTATGATGATAAGGTGGCGGAAGTTTTCGGTCTGACAAAAGGGCAGGTCACGATTATGGTACACTGCGGCTCGCGCGGCGCAGGTCACCAGATATGCACCGACCACCTTGGTATCCTGGAAAAAGCCACGCGCAAGTACGGGATAGTGCTTCCTGACAGGCAGCTTGCATGCGCTCCTGCCGAATCGCCTGAAGGTCAGGCTTATTTTGGTGCAATGGCGTCTGCCGCCAATTATGCATGGGCGAACAGGCAGGTCATAACCCACTGGGTAAGGGAGACATTCACGAATTTCTTCGGGCGCGACATGGATGACCTCGGGATGGAGCTTGTTTATGATGTGGCGCACAATGTCGCCAAACTTGAAGAGCATACGATAAACGGTAAGAAAAAGATGCTTTACGTCCACAGGAAAGGAGCAACGCGGGCATTCCCGCCTGGGCATCATGACGTCCCTGATACATACCGTAAAGTTGGACAGCCAGTCCTCATTCCTGGCAGTATGGGAACACCTTCTTTCGTGCTTCACGGTACGCAGGAAGCAATGGAACTTACGTTCGGGAGTGCATGCCACGGCGCAGGACGGGTGGCTAGCCGCGCTGCTGCAAAACGGGAATTCAGGGGAGAAGACATACAGAAGGAACTGGCTGCTGCGGGAATATCCGTGAGAGCCACGCATCCGTCAGTAATAGCAGAAGAAGCCCCGGCTGTGTACAAGGTAAGCGGGGATGTTGTTGATGTTGTCCACAATCTTGGTATTGCACGCAAAGTTGTAAGGGTAATGCCTCTGGGAGTGGCGAAAGGATAAGGCTTAAATTGATGGGGCTGTAAAAACACATCTTTGTTTCAAGTGAGATGAGATTACTTTCGCCATGTACGTAATGAAAAGGATAGTTTTAAGTCATAAAAAACATTTTTGAACTGGATTAAAATGATAGTCCTGCATGGGATATGGAAACCGCCTGAAGCTCCAGGTGACAGGGGAGACTTCTTCTTAGGGGGTGAGTCCTCCGGCATTTCAACTGCCAAACGCAGGGGACGCCCTCCAAAATCAGGCTCGCCGCAGGTACTGAAAAACCTCTTGAATTGGAAGCATCTGTGACCAGCGTGCCAGACATACAAAAAGAAATATCTCTGCCCATCGATGGTTTCTGGTCTGGAGAGGAACTTGAGTTTTCAGTGGAGGTGTCCCAGCCTGAGGTGCATGCGGCAATTATAAAACGGCTGGGAACACCGCAATTCTGGGATAGTAAAGATGATTTTAATAAAAAAATGGGCGGCTGCTATGAAGAAATCAGCAGACGTGCCTTGGAAGCTGCGTATGGTGAACCGGTCGAGGGGAAAAAGAAAATATCCAGATAATCAGGGCATGAGAATAAATCCCAAATTCATAAAATCTTTATCAAAGGAAAAAACCTTTTCAATATTTTTTATCTTCATTAAGGCAAAACTTGTGCAATCTGTAAAACTTAGCTTCTTATCTTCATAAGTTTCAAATATTTCCCAGGCAAGCTCAAATATATCTTTTCCCACCTCGATTTTCTCAACAACTCTTGATGCAAGAATATCCTTTCCCCATTTGACAGCTTCCTTATGTCCGGCTGAGTAACGTATTCGAGTCAGGGCTTCATCGATTATATAATCCGATGTTATGATTTTCTTTACCCTCGCCTTGCCATTCTTTATTTCTCCAAGGAAATTTTTCGCTGCTATGTGATTATTGTCTTTTTCATTCACAATAGCCAGAAAAGCCGATGTATCAACGAAGATCATCCCTGTTCCTCATATATCTCATCATGTTTTTCTGACAGGTCTTTTGATGCGCTGAAAGTATGCATACTGAAAAAAGGGTCATTCTTATCAAAACCGGATTTATCCCTGACCCATTCTAACACTGCTTCCCTTATTGCCTTTTTTATCGAAATGCCTTGTTTTTCTGCGGTCTTTTTCAACTCGAAATATAACTGTCTCTCAAGTTCGCTCTGGATATATTTGCCTTCTGACATTCAGTATCAACATTTAATGATGGCATTTGAACATTAAATAAGTATCTGGTTAAATATACCATCATCAGCCTATATCTTGTTTCGCTGTATATCCCGCTTTCAGACACTGAGGCGCAGGCTATTGCATAGTTATATAATTGATTGGGGAAAGAAGGATATCAATGTTATCAAAATCGATAAAAACTATGAAAATACATGCTGTTTGTAGTCTGGCAATCATTGGAATTGAGGGATGAGTTCCACTTCTAAAATATTCAGCCATGTATGGAGAATCAAAACTTTTCACTGGATGCGCTTACTAAAGAGCTGATTAAGAAGTATAATAAACTAACAAAACAAACCCATGCCATACACAGCAAAAGACAGACTGGACTTCATCGAACGCACCCCACTGAATCCCGGCTCCCGCGTACTTGATTTAGGGGGCATGCTATCAGTTGAATTGCCCCTTGCAGTTTCAGGTATAACAAAAGTAAAAAAAGCAGGCAATGCCGTTATTATGAGTCCTTACTATTTACCCTTTAGAAAACCAGCATTTGATGCTGTAGTATCGTATCATTATTTTGACATTGTGCCTTTAAAATGGCTTCTTATGGTGTTTAAGGAAACAGCAAGGATAATTAACAGGGATTCCGTATTCTCGTTCATGACGACATTATGGTTGCCGCAAAACGAACCGCAGCGTTCAACCCTTTTATTTAATGAGATACTGGAAAGAAGGGGAGTATTGTACAGGCATGAACTTGAAGACCTGACACGCATTCTTGACGTTTCCGGTTTCGGGGAGATTACTGTCGAGAGTGTTAAACGCGATATTACAATCCCTGATGAATTTGGCAGGTCGCACCTTAAAATACTGGGAAACATTTTGAAAAATGAAAAAGGCAGGGAAAGGATGGAAATCAAGACACTTACCGGACAGTACCTTACTTCCGTAAAAATGGACGGTGAAGCCATGCTTCCGGCTCTTCATATCACTGCGAGGAAAATATAAGGATATGAAACAGAGACATCTTGAAATAATGCTTGAACAGGTTGAAGGTTTCAGGTCACCTGAAGCATCAAAAGAGCAATATGCAACACCTGCAACCGTGGCTTCGGAACTCCTTCATTTCGCTTATATGAGGGGAGACCTTGCAGGAAGTGTGTATGACCTCGGGTGTGGAAGCGGGATTATGGCAATCGGTGCAAAACTCCTCGGAGCAGAAAAAGTTATAGGTTTTGATGATGATAAAGAAGTCCTTGAGACAGCAAAAGAAAATGCAGAAAGGCTTGGTGTAGAAATCGAGTTTGTATGCATAGATATAAGCAGCGTATGCGGGAATGCGCATACGGTGGTTATGAATCCTCCGTTTGGCGCCCAGGTAAAAGGGAGTGACCGTCCTTTTTTGAGGAAAGCCCTCGAAATAAGTGAAGTGGTTTACTCCATACACAACGCAGGAAGCCTGGAATTCATAAAAAAATTCATAACCCCATCAGTAATAACAGATTACAAAGTAACCGGTTTTCCAATGAAAAGAACATTTGGATTTCATAAAAAAGATGTACAGGTCATAGAAGTAGAGATTTACAGAATCGAGAAAAGATAGAGGGATTATTATTAGAATAAAAAGAAAGAAACCCACAAGCCGGAGAAAGCTTGGGATGGATAAAGAGACTGGCAACGGCGAGGAAATGAACATGAACGATGAGGTTGTAGTGGAAGAGATGGCAGAAGAAGTAGCTGAAGAGGCAACAGAAGTAGTCATTCAGGAAACAACAGCCGAAACCGAAGAGGAAATAATTACAGATGCCGAAGAGGAAAAGGCAGCACCTATTGAAAAAGAACCTGCTAAACACCAGGCTGGAAAGGGTAATATTGAAGAGGAAACACCTGAAGAAAAGGGTGAATTCGTCTTACCGGGCGACCTTGTCG
Organism: Candidatus Methanoperedentaceae archaeon HGW-Methanoperedenaceae-1; assembly: GCA_002839545.1. GTDB lineage: Archaea > Halobacteriota > Methanosarcinia > Methanosarcinales > Methanoperedenaceae > Methanoperedens_A. Next base: position 8,110 of record PGYG01000001.1, on the reverse strand, counting down.
GGACTTCTGAGGAATTTACTTCAAGAAACGGAACCTATGAGGACAGGGGAAATATATATGCGGCAACCACAGGTACTGTAAATATAAATAATAAAAACCGGTCTGTTTCGGTCATCCCCCTTACAAACAGCCCGACGATATTGAATTTAGGTGATATTGTAGTCGGTCAGGTAACCAATATGAGGGAATCGGTAGCACTGGTTGAAATTGCCGGAATAAAAGGTAAAGGTGAAAGAGGGATTGTTGGTGACATAAATGCTGCGATACATGTTTCTAATGTCAAGGATGCGTATGTTAAAGACCTTAATTACGAGTTTGCGGCGTTTGACATAGTCAAGGCAAAAGTTATCGATATGAGGAACCTGCGTCTTTCAACTGTTGGTAAGGAACTCGGCGTGATGAAAGCGTACTGCACAAAATGCAGGACTGTGCTTGTGAAAGATAACGGTAATGATAAACTGAAATGTCCGAAATGTGAAAGAACCGAAACAAGAAAACTCTCGTCTGCTTATGGAACAGGTATATTATAGGTGATATCATGCAACTTACAATCGTTAATAAGACCGAAAACGAAATAAATATAAAGATTGTCGGAGAGTCCCATACTCTCATGAACTTCTTAAAGACTGCCCTGTTAAAAAATAAGCATGTTGAAATAGCAACATACGATATTAAACATCCGACAATAAGCGACCCGATACTTTTCGTGAGAACGGATGGTGCAGAGCCTATTGATGTGATTAAGAAGGCGTCCAAGGATATAATTAAGGAATGTGATGCGTTCGTCAAGCTCTTCACTGAGAAGACGAAGGATTAATTAAAGCTGAATATTCCTCGTCAATGAGGTCATCAGCCTCCACTTGTTGCTCAATTGCAACGAGGATGGCACTGACCTCTATCTCAACCATTTTGGACAGCTCTTCATTTTTTTTGTTTATAAGTGCTATTACGTTCCTTTTTTCCATGCCGGTTCCGAGCATGATTTTTTCAATAGCCCTGTCAAACAGGCTCTTTTCCTCGAAAATACCAGGGTCAGGCTTAAAACCTGAAGGTATCTTGACAGAAGATACATCAAAAGCAGGCGAGACATTATCTCCTTCTTTTTTTATGAGCCCTTCTTTTTCGGCTTGTGCCAGTACGGTTTTTGCCAAATCAGGCGGGAACCATTTAAGGTCAATGGATAACGCAAGGATGAACTCGCTTTCTTTAAGTACATCCTTTCCCTTCCTTCTGAATGGCATTGAAACCGTGTATAATAGGTCAGACATTGCTTGCATGTTATGTTATCAGTTATTCATAAATCCTTCCTGCCAAGTATTAATTATCCGTCGGGATAATTGGAGTACGTGAAATACGATGTTGTTGTAGTTGGTGCAGGACCGGCAGGGGCAATGGCTTCAAAATATGCAGCTAAAAACGGCGCACGTACGCTGTTAATAGAGGAGCATGCAAGTATCGGCTCGCCTGTGCAGTGTACAGGGCTTATCAGTACGCCAGCCCTCAATGAGTGCGAAATAGGGGAAGGAAGTTTCGTACTGAATAAGATGAAAGGTGCCTATGTGTATGCGCCGGATGGGACTGAACTTGCCGTTAACGGAAAAGAGGTCATGGCGTATGTTATTGACAGGAAAATTTTCGACAGGGCTCTTGTAGAAAAAGCCCTTGACTGCGGGGTGGACATTCTTATGAAAACCCGTTTCACAAGTGTTGTGAAAAACAGGGTATCTGTCATCTCAAACGGTGAGCGAAAAGAGATTCAGGCAGGTATGGTTATCGGGGCGGACGGGTTGCAGAGCGCAGTTTGCCGGTCAGCCGGTCTTTCGAAATGCGACAAGTTCCTGGGCGGTATGCAGTTTGAAGCGCCATATGCCCCCAACGACCCTGAATATGTCGAGATATTTACGGGAAATGATGTTGCACCCGGTTTTTTCGCTTGGGCTGTTCCTTTTAACGGCATGGCGCGAATCGGTCTTGCCAAGAATCCTGGTGATAAGCCTGCGAGTTATTATCTTGAGAAACTGCTTCTGCATCCTGTTGTTGCATCAAGGTACCAGGGTTCGCGTACCGAGCATGTGGTTGGCGGCATCCCGCTTGGTTGTCCTGATAAGACCGTAAAGGATAACGTGATGCTTGTGGGTGATGCGGCAGGACAGGTCAAGCCAACGTCAGGCGGCGGCATATACATGGGAGCAATATGTGCCAAAATAGCAGGTGAGGTTGCGGCAAAAGCAGTACGTGGCGAAGCAACTGTTGATGAGTACGAAAAACGGTGGCGCAGTGCTGTCGGCAGGGAACTTTCTGTCGGGATGATGATTCACAAATCACTTGGGAAATTAAATGACGAGAACCTTAACGAGTTTATAGCTTATCTTAACCAGCCTGAAATAAGGGACGTAATTACGGAATACGGGGATATGGACCATCCGTCTGTCCTTTTCAGGAAACTCCTGGGCGGAAGCCAGAAGAAGCAGCTTATCAGGTTGTTCGGGGTTGCTTTCAGGACACTTTTTTAATCCGTCACCGCACATTCCAGGATTTAATGCAAAATATTTTATAATTCGGAGCATACTGTTATATTGAATTAATTAAAATAGTATTGTGGGTGTGTTATGGACGAAAGTAAACTCAGTACAGGTATTTCCGGTCTCGATGAGATGCTTTATGGAGGAATTAACAGGGGTAATGTGGTGGGTCTGGTCGGTCCGCCGGGCAGCGGTAAAACCCTTATGTCGCTACAGTTCCTTTATAAATCATTGACCGATGGCAACAACTGCCTTTATATATCGGGGAGCCACTCCGAGCGGGAACTGGTATTACAATCTAAGCGTTACGGATGGGACATCGAACCGTATATCGAAAATAAACAACTTGCCCTTATGTGCCTGAAGCCGGTCCAGTTTGTGTTAAGGGGAGAAGAATTCCACCTTGTCTCAAACTATACCGATGAATTGCCTCGTATTGTAAACGAGATAAAAAAGGAAGTTGTTATTATTGACCCGATAACGGATTTTATCATGCTTTGCAAAAATGAGATTGAAAGCAGAAGCCGTCTTCTCGGTCTGTTCAGCATGATAAAAGATAATAATTCAACTGCATTTATAACAGCAGAGGCTGAGGCAGCATCAGGCATCACAAAGAACGCCATAGTTGAGTATGCGACAGACGGGCTTCTGGTGCTTCGCAGGGTACAGTCACAGGATTTGAGTGAAATAACACACGTAATCCAGATTGCAAAGATGAGATGGATAAAACATATGAGGGAAATAAGGCAATTTGATTTCACGGATAACGGTATTGAAGTGTACAGCAGGTATGATGTACTGCTCAGTGGTTAAGTCGTATAGCTGGAGGTAAATGTTTAAAAATGTACTCTCAAAAGACAGTACACTGGTATCGGTTTCGCCGTCACGTAATTCAGAAGAACAGCTTTACAGGGCGGTTTATGAGTCTGTAAATAAGTTAAAATTAGATGCTGTTGTCTGGGTTTGCTACCAGCAGACACCTGGATTTGTTGAAAATAAAATGGGTGCGTATGGTCTTACTTTCCAGTCAATATTGTTTATTGATATGATTAGCTGTATGATGGGGTTGAAACAGGAAAAGGAAAATGTTGCGTATTGTAAATCTCCTACTGATTACAACTGCCTTATGAGGTATCTTGACGAATTGCTGGATAAATCCGGAAAGGGTGTTGTTGTTATAGATAACCTGAATGGGATGGTGTCTTATGACACGCCGGAAAGGGTTATAAAAATGCTCAGGAGTTTGAATAACAGGATTCCTGAGAGGGAGTCGGCGGTATTGTACCTTGAAACGAGAGGGGCATTCGACAGCCAGACTGAAATAGCAATCCAGACTACCATGAATCATGTACTTAAACTGGACGGTGATGAAAAAGCTGGAAGTGCTGATAGCTGGCAGTCATTAAAAAGAACATCATGGAGAGACGTGTTTAGTTTGAAATCGCCGCTGTTGTTTGCGTTACTTCTTACGATGATAGTTAATGTAATATTCCTTACAGTACTGCTACTATATGTGGTTATGAAATCATGAAAAAGTTATTATCCCGGTATTAAAACCCCTGCAAAGTATGCAACAGCAAGATAGCGCAGGAATTTACCCGTGAAAACGAGGATGGAGAAAATATCAAACCGCAGGCGCAGGATTCCGCTGGCTACCGTGAATACATCCCCGATTAATGGAAGCCAGGTGAATAACAGGACGTATGAGCCGTATTTTGAGAAGTATTTTTCGGCTTTTTCAATCTCACCAGGTCCTATCCTTAGCATTATTTCGGCATATCCCCGCCCCTTCAAGCCGATGTAATAGCTGGTGCATGCGCCGAGGAAGTTTCCTGTTGTGGCTACAAGTACAACTGTCATGAAATTGAATTTCATGCTTATAAGGTAGACAAGAATTCCCTCGCTGCCGAAAGGTAATATCGTTGATGCGAGGAAGCTGGCGGTGAAGAGTCCAGGGTAGCCGTAGTTTAACAGTAAGGATTCGATTGTTTCAAGCACGGACTGATGTTAAACAAGGATGTATAAAAAGTATGGTGACGTAACTGTTAAAATACGATTAAGATTATGTATTAATTATTCCAATACTTGATGGGAGGCATACTAAATGGACGTTAAAGAAATTATCAAACTGCTAAATGAGGATTTTGTATTTGAAATAGAGGCTGCGCTGGTTTATGTGAGAAACGCTTTTATCATGAAGGAGTGTGACCCGAGCAGGGTTACGGAGGCTATCGGTATTGATGAGATGAGGCACATGAACTGGCTTGCAGACCTGATTGTGAAACGGGGCGGGAAGCCGAGCATGGAGCACCATGAGCTTGATTTCGGTGGCGATGATTTAAAAGGCATGCTTGCGAGACAGGCATCGCTTGAATCCGGTGCAGTTGAGAGGTATAAGCGCCATATCGAAGTAATCGGGGATGCTGATAAGGAAGTGGTTGGAGTTCTCAGGCATATTCTTGATGAGGAAAAGAGGCACAGGAAAGAGTTCAGGGAAAGGCTTGAGAGATTAAAATAACATAAATTCGTTGCACACTTACCAGCGCCTCAATCATCCGCTTCATCCCTATCAGACTTTTCAGCCACTATCGTCTTATCCCCGCATATTACAATATTATTCCAATGAGCAGCATTGTGAACTTGCAGATATTACAAATGCCTTGCCCGGTCTTATTTCCAAAAATAAAAAAATCACAAGGTATTTAAATCATCAAGTGGAAAATATAATTAAACAACAAGGGAAAAACAGTTCAAAACGGCAAAACGAGTAAAACGGGGAAAACGGGTCGAACAATACAACAGGATAGGATATTGAAAAATCTAAAAAATATCACAGGAGTACAAAATAATGTCGTTAACTGGTAGGAGCTTTCGCCCTATATCTAAAATGAAATGTTTTATGATGGCAGCCATTGTGTTTTTTTCACTGGTTATTGTAGTCTCAGCCAGTGATGACGTTTCTTGTTATCACTGCCATACGAAAACAGTAACAGAATTCAGGAATAATGTCCATTATGAAAAAGGCTTCACATGTGCGGATTGTCATGGCGGCAGTTCCCAGTCGAATGCTTCTATTGTTTCCGTCAATGTGATGTCCGGTGATTTCATCGGTCGCCCGACAAGGGAAAATATAACCCAGATATGCGCAAAATGCCACCCACGTGAAACATCGGATTATAAACAGAGCATCCACTGGGATGCAATTAAAAGCGGTCATCCAGAAGCAGCAACATGCACAGACTGCCACGGACTGCATCAAATACGTCCAATAGATGACCCGGACTCACCTTCAAACCACCATAACAGTCCTGAAACCTGCGCAAAATGCCACTCAAACCCTGATATTATGAGTGCATGGTATTACGGTATCAAGACAGACCGGTTCGACACCTATAAAGAATCATACCACTGGAAAGCGCTTGAAAAAGGGTATGTACTCGTGGCTACCTGTTCCGATTGCCACGAGAACCACAAGACAAAAGCCCATACCGACACGGACTCCAGTACGTATCCTGCCAATCTCCCTGATACCTGCGGAAAGGATGGATGTCATCCTGGAGTTGAATTAGGTACTAATATTGCATCAGGTCTTGTTCACGATAAAGAGTCATTGCATACCGGCAAACTGGTATTTGATAAGACTGGCATGTCCCCGCAGATGAAGGCATATTATTTAGGTCCTTTTGACCTTGCGTACTGGATTGCTGAGTTTTTCAAAATCCTGACAACCGGAGTTATAGGTTTCTTCGCAGGTATGGTTTTGCTGGATTTACTTTCACGATTTAAACTTCACAGGAGATGGTAATATGGGTGAAATACAATTCAAGCGGTTCACGTTCAACCAGCTTGCACAGCACTGGGTAATGATACTGACTTTCATGCTTTTAGTGGTTTCAGGCATGCCCGTCAAATTCCCGGATGCGTGGTGGTCGCCTATACTAATAAACCTTATGGGCGGGTTTGAGATGAGGACACTGATACACCATTATGCAGGGTTCGGGATGATTCTTCTCGGGATATACCATATCGTGTTCCATGTATTCCTCACCAAAGAGTCCATATTTAATAGTGATGTCTGGCCAAAACCAAAGGATGTCAGGGATTTCTGGCAGACGATTATGTTTTACCTTGGGAGGGCAGAGCATCCGAAATACAGCCGTTACAGCTGGAAAGAGAAATTCGACTACTGGGGCGCTTTCTGGGGAATGGTAATGCTGGGTGTTACAGGACCTATTATCATGTTCCCTTTCATTTCGATGAAATACATACCGTATGCGTATGTCCATCTCGCAGCCCTTATCCATACGGATGAAGCATTGCTTGCGACCCTGTTCATATTCATAGTGCACTGGTGGAATGTGCATTACAGCCCGGAGGTCTTCCCCATGTCAAAGGCATGGCTGACAGGCAACCTTTCGGAAGAACAGATGAAACATGAGCATCCGCTTGAGTATGAAGAGGTTATGAGGCAGTTGCGGGATAAAGAGAAAAACCCGGCATCTGATGAATGATTGACCGGAAAACCACGGGCACATGGAACACAAATTATTTGTGACCCCAGTATTCCCCGTGGCTGTTTATTTCCAGGACACAAAACTTTCTGGCAGCCCGGATATTACAAGTTTTTAATATCATGCAGGGCATTTGAAATAAAAATACCATACATTTAATTTCGTAAAGGTAACTTATACCCTTATATTCCGGAGAACATCAAAATGCACCATATGAAACATGACTGCTGGCAGGGCAAACCCATATCCCCACTATCCTGCTGGCAGGGCAAACCCATATCCCCACTATCCCTTAATGAAAACATGACCATTACCGGGCTTGTGGACAACGTGTTTGACTGCATGGGATACAATGCCAAAAGACTGGCAGAAGCATGTCATCTTTTCAAGACCATGATTGATGAAGGTTCCACAATATGCCTTACGATGTCAGGTGCCATGACCCCTGTTGGTATGGGCGGCGTGATAATCAAGATGATTGAACTGGGTTTCATCGACTGGATTGTCACAACCGGCGCAAATACTTATCATGACCTTCATTTTGCATACGGTTTGCCGGTGCACCAGGGGGATTTTTCGGCAGACGACAATGTCCTGGCAGAACATGACGTTGTGCGGATATATGATGTGTATATCGACATGGAACGCACGCTTGTAGCGCAGGATAATATTATCCAGGCACTTACTGAAAAAGCAGTTGAGAGGAATATTTTCCCTGAAAAATTCTCAACAGCCTTTTACTATAAAACCCTCGGGGACGGCGTTATTGAGACTGCAAAACATCCGGAAAAGTCGTTTATCGCATCCGCATCCAAACATAATGTTCCTGTTTTTGTACCTGCATATGCCGATTCATCCGTAGGAATGGGCACGGGTTTCCTTCCAATAATTGCAGCTTCCAGGAAAGGCGCAAATAAGATGGCTCCATCGGATTTTGTTGACCCGAGTCCTACAATGGATGTTCTTGAAAGTGCAGCGATAGTGTTTCACAGCATGAATGAAAACATAACAAGAGGCGCGCTTGAGGTTGGCGGCGGCGCACCCAAGAACTTCCTCCAGCAGACAGGACCAATGATT